>NZ_JBHXVO010000009.1:0-231213 GCF_042672265.1 Nocardia sp. NPDC127526
CCCCCAGGTACAGCGAAGCGCCGCACCGGGATCAGGTGCGGCGCTTCGGTGTTTAGTGGTATCGCGGCCGAATGTCGCGAAAACAACTGCGGCCCCTGGTTCTTGGGAACCGGGGCCGCGAAATCCGGGGTTCTCGGACTAGCTGTGGTACGGCTCCGCGGAAACCAGCGTCACCTTCATGGTGTTGCCGTTCGGCAGGGTGTACTCGCGGGTTTCGCCGACCTTGGCGTTGATGAGCGCGCCACCCAACGGGGAGTTGGGGGAGTAGGTCTCCAGGTTGGCGTCGCCCAGGCCCTCTTCGCGGGTGGCGATGAGGAAGGTCTCGGTGTCGCTCTCATCGCCGTCGTAGTAGACCTTGACGACGGAACCCGGCAGCGCGACGCCCGACTTGGTCGGCGCCACACCCACCTTGGCGTTGTTGAGTAGTTCCTGCAGCTGGCGAATGCGCGCCTCCTGCTGGCCCTGCTCCTCACGCGCCGCGTGGTAGCCGCCGTTCTCCTTGAGGTCGCCTTCTTCGCGACGCTCGTTGATTTCGGCCGCGATGACCGGACGGTTGGCAATGAGCGCGTCGAGTTCGCCCTTGAGCCTCTCGTGCGACTCCGGTGTCAGCCAGGTCACGTTCGTCTCAGTCATCTCGATCACTCCCTAGTAGTTGTCCCCGGCGGGGCCGGGATTCCCTGATTTCCGCCGTCGTAACCATCCGAAAACGGGCACAACGGCAGTGGACGGCTAGAGCGATCCCTGGGGGAGATTCCCGACAGCGCCGGCCGCCAATGCAAGCAAACACGGCTCCGAACCCCGGAACCGTGTGTCGCGTCATTTTAGCACGATTCGCAAAGATGCAGGTAGAAGCATCAAAGCGGGTTGCGTACCGGACTTTTCACCCAGCGCGCAGATACGCGGGCACCTTCTCGCTACATCCGTAGATATTGCCCGCGCCGGCTCGCTCGATGGTCTTGACGACCGTGGTGAGGCGAACCGTGCCGTCCGTGGACGCCGGGACGAGAACCTCGCGGCGGCCGACTTCCACGCCGTCGGCGTCCAGGGCCCGAACGTAGCAGACCACGGGTGTCTCAGGATTCTTGCGGGTCAGTTTGAAGTCGACCTCGACCGTGGAGTCGTCCACCACGGTGTACCCGATGCGCTCCGGCTCGATGTCCTTCGGCCCGTATTGCTGATAGCCCAGGTAGGCGACGATTACTCCGGCGATCAGCACGCCCGCGCCCAGCAGGATCATGACCCAGCGACGCGCCGGCCGGGGCGCAGTTCCGTACCGGTCGGCCGGTCTTTCGCTCATGGCTGGACGCTCCCGGGGGGTAGGTCGGAACAAATCATCGTCGGATGGAACTATAGGGAACGGAGATCGGACACCACCGCGGCGTGCCGCGATTTCGATACGGCCTGGACTCGGCGGAGAGCATTGAGGTGAACACTGTGATCGGTGAGGTGAACGAGAAGTGAGTGGTCTTCGCCTCATGGCGGTACACGCCCATCCCGACGACGAATCCAGCAAGGGCGCGGCAACGACCGCGCGCTATGCCGCAGAGGGCAATGACGTCCTGGTCGTCACCCTGACCGGCGGCGAGCGCGGCGACATTCTGAACCCCGCCATGGACACCCCCGGCGTGCTGGAGCGCATTACCGAGGTGCGCCGCGAGGAGATGGCGGCGGCCGCCGAAGCGCTGGGCGTGCGCCAGACCTGGCTGGGCTTCGTGGATTCCGGCCTGCCGGAAGGCGATCCGCTGCCGCCGCTGCCCGAGGGCTGCTTCGCGCTGGTGCCCCTGGAGGAGGCCACCGAGGCGCTGGTGCGCGTGGTGCGCGAATTCAAGCCGCACGTCATGACCACCTATGACGAGATGGGCGGGTACCCGCACCCGGATCACATCATGTGCCACCAGGTTTCGATGGCGGCCTTCGAGGCGGCCGGGGATCCGGAGAAGTTCCCCGATGCCGGTGAGCCCTGGACGCCGTTGAAGCTGTACTACAACCACGGGTTCAGCCTCACCCGCCTGGAGGTCTTCGCCGACGAGTACCAGCGCATCGGCGAGCCGTTCCCCATGCAGGACTGGATGGATCGCATGCGCAAGTTCGCCGCCGAGCGCGGCGACATCATGGCCCGGGTCACCACCCAGGTGGAATGCGCCAAGTACTTCCCGCAGCGGGACGACGCCCTGCGCGCGCACGCCACCCAGATCGACCCCAATGGCGCCTTCTTCGCCATTCCGACGGAGCTGCAGCAGCGGTTGTGGCCCACGGAGGAATTCGAGCTGGCCAAGACCCGGGTGCGCACGGCCATTCCGGAAACCGACCTGTTCGCCGGCATCGACGACGCCGACACCGAGGACCCCGACCGATGATCCTGACCCTGCTCGCCCAGTCCCCGACCCAGCCCACCGGACCGGAGTTCGGCAAGGCGTCACCGCTGGGTCTCGTCATCGTCCTGGTCCTGCTGGCCGGCACCGTGCTGCTCGTGCGCAGCATGAACAAGCACATCAAGAACCTGCCGGCCACCTTCTCCCCGGAACATCCGGAACCGGACCAGGAAGCCGACGAGGGCACCGAGCACGGCATCACCAAGCGCGAGGCCGAGGAGCCGAAGACTCCGAAGCCGGAATCCGCCAACGGGGCTTGACGGCAGTTGTCACGCACCCCCGGTCCGGACGGACCGGGGGTGCGGTGCGTTCGGGGGTGAATGGCCCCGGGCGCGAGAGGTTCGGGCGTCCGAGATCGAGTCGGCGACGGTACGTGCTGCTCTGCCAGTTGAGCTACCGGGCCCATGGATTGGACCCGAGCGGGACTCGAACCCGCAACCAGCCGATTAAGAGTCGGAAGTAACCGCTGCCTGCGCACCGGACGCAGTTGCGACTGTAGCGGCCGGCACGGGGTCATCGCATTCGAATTTCCGTGGTGGCGAAGCGGTCTCGCATGTGAGGGTGGGATGGTGACGGATCGACTGGAGAACGAGATCGTCGGGGAGTATCTGCTCACCGCGCGGTCGCTGGCCGAGTATCGGGCCATGTTCGCGCTCACGGACGCCGAACTGAGCGGGCACATTCTCGACTGCCCCGGCGGGGCGGCGAGTTTCGCCTGTGAGGCAGTGGAATTCGGGGCGCGGACGGTGGCGGTGGACCCGGTGTACGCACAGCCCGCGGGGGAGTTGCGAGAGACGGCGCTGGCCGATACCGATCGCGGGAACGCCTGGTCGGCGGCGCATACCGGGGATTATCTGTGGGACTTCTACGATGGCGATCCGGCGGTGCACCGTCAGATGCGGCATCGGGCGGTGCGCCGGTTCGTGGCGGATCTGGTGGCCTGCCCGCAGCGCTACGTCGAAGCGGGACTGCCGTCACTTCCCTTCCCGGACAAGGAATTCGATCTCGTCCTCAGCTCGCATCTGCTGTTCACCTACGCCGACCGGCTGAAACCGGACTTCCACCTCGCCGCCCTGCTCGAACTGGCGCGGGTGAGCGCTGGGGAGGTGCGGGTGTATCCGCTGGTGGAGCATTCCGGGGCGGAGCTGACCGACCTGGTGGAGTGGCTGCGGGCGGAGCTCGACGGCAAGGGAATTCGCAGTGAGCTGCGGCCGACGGCCTTCTACGAGTTCCAGCGGGGCGCACGAGACATGCTGGTGCTCGGCTGAATCGGCGTGCGCGGCGACCGCGCCCGCCCGGGCCCCACTCCAAACCTCAACCGACCGCGCCCGCTCCGCGACTGCGGAGCGGGCGCGATCTGTTCACTTGTCAGAACGGCCAATCGGCGTTCTCGCCCGCCTCGATGAGCCGAATCATCGAGAAGGCGGAATCGGTCAGCCCGCCGAAGGCATGCCGGTTGGCCGACCCGCTCGGCGCGTGGCCGTACTGGTAGCCCGCCAGGTTCCAGGTGTAGAGCGGAACCGTCTTCGGCAGGGCCGCACCGACATCGCCGCCGGTGGCCTGCTCATCGGTGAGGATCACCACCCGGTCGTGACCGGAGAAGTGAGTGCGCACCGCGCGCGCGGTATCGGTGCCCGCGCCGATGAAGTACCCGTCGGACTTCCACCGCTCGACCGCCCGCAGCACCGGCTCGGCCTTCCGCAGCGGGAAGACCAGGCTGTCCGGATAGGTCTGGTTACCCCAGCGGCCGGCCTGCGAGTACGACACGATGTCCGCCCGCTCGCAGCGGCTCGCCAGCGCGATCCCGAAGACCACCGCCGCATCCCACCGGCGCAGGGTGCCGTCCCGGGAGAAGGTGGTCTCCATGGAACCGGAGGTGTCCACCAGCACCAGCGTCCGGCCCGGCAGCACCGGGACATTGGCCAGCGAGTGGGTCAGCGCCTGCTCCAGGGCGTGCCCCCACCGCAGCGAGGGCGCGGCCCGGTACGCGGACAGGAACCGCATGGGCAGCTGCCGCGAGCGCGCCACCTGCTCCGGATCCGCCAGCCGCGCGGCGACTTCCGCCGCTACGGTGTCCGAGACCTTCGCCTCGTCGAAGTTGCGGAGGTTACGCAAATGTGCCATGTAACCCATGGACGGGATGAGGGCTTCCCAGACCTTGGCGTCGAGCGGGCCCTGCAACCAGCCCGCCACGGACTCCCACGTCATCGCTGCCGAGCGCAGCGTTGCGCGGGCTCGATCGCCGTCCTCGAACAACGCGCGACGATCCGCCACCGGAGTCGCGAGCAGCTCTGCGCGGGCGCGCAGCGTGGGCAGCGCGTCCGGAATCGGGTTCTCGCGATTGTGGCGGCGGTCCAGCGCGTGCGCGAAAAGCGCACCCTGCCACGCCTTCTCGGGCGCGGGCGTCGGGTGCGTCAGATCGAGCACATCGCCGAAGCGGAAGGCGCGACCGGCGCTGTCCCACTTGGCCAGCGCCCGCTCGTCGTACAGGCGGCGCACGGCATCGCCGATGCCGCGCTTGACGGGCTTGGGCAGGTTGCGGCCGTAGGTGGCGTGCCAGTAGGCGATGAGCTCACCCGGCTCGTCGGCGCGCTGCAGGACGGAATCGATGACCTGACGCGACATTCCGGCCGCGCCCGCATCCAAGCGGGCCTTGGTGAACTCGGCGGCGCCGACCAGTGCGGCCGAGCGCATATTGGCGCTCGTGCGCAGCCAGCCGAGGAAGCGCGCGGTCCATTCCGGATCGGCGAGGGTGGCCTCCCGCACGAGCACCGCGAAGCGATTGTCGCGCTGATCGGCCGACTCGTAGAAGGTGTTCTCGCCGACCATGTTCGACACCGCCAGCAGGAACAGCTCACTGTGCACCGTGCGCGCGTAGCCGGGCGCACCCTCGTGGGTGCGGCCGGACGGCAGTCGCTCGCTGGTGATCGGCGAGGTGGCCGCGGGCGCACCGCGCAGCCGGGCGATATTGAACTTGGCCATAGGAATTCCCCCATAGTGCTGAGGGAGCGCGCGTGAAACGGCCCGAGTTCGAGGCGACGACGGAACTGCACCCGCCACCATGGGAGACCACGATGGCCCGGACTCGAACCAGCATGGGGTGCGTACCAGGAAGTATCCGTATGTCTGCGCACCGGGCCGGTGCACGTGTGCCCCCGAGATCGAAATCGGCGACGGTACAAGCCGCTCTACCAGGCTGAGCTACCGGGTCCGAAGATCCGGGCGGGATTCGAACCCGCGACATGCTCCATCTGAAGGAAGTAACCGTTGCCTGCGCACCGGGCGCGAGACCGACATTACGGAACCGATCTTGGCCCCGCATCCCATTTTTCGGGAGGGGGTTCAGCCGAGGGTAGGGGTGTCGTACAGGGTGAAACCGCCCTGGTCGTCGGAGTCGATTCCGGTGAACCGGCCGGCATTGAGGGGATTGTTGGCGAGGAAGCGCACGCACAAGCCGTCCGGGTCGATGATGTTGAGGAAGGCCCCGTATTCGCCGCGGTCGACCACCTCGTGGTGGGGGTAGTCGCGCTCGGCCGCTCGCGCGGCCAGCTGGTGCAGATCGTCCACCGACCCCACTTCGATGGCGAAGACATCGAATCCGGCGAGATCCGGCTTCCCGGCGCAGAATTCACGCTCGCGCAGCGCGATGCCGAAACCGGAGGCCGGGTGCATGAGCTGCGCGCCGCGCAGTTCGCCCTGTTCCCGGAATTCGGCGACGAGTTCGAGTTCGAGCAGGTCGCGGTACCAGGCGACGCTGCGGGCGAGATCGGTCACGGGGAGTTTGACGTGGCGGATGCGGGACAACGCGGCCATGCGTGGCTCCTGTCAGAGTGTCGAGGTGGTCAGTTCCGGGAGCGGTTCGGTGGTCGCCTCGAAGTGCGGGCCGGAACTCCGGTACTGCACATAGCCTGCCCAGAGTGTGCCCAATAGGCCAGCGGTCCCGAGCGCCGCACCCACCCAGGCCACCGACGCGAAGCCCAGACCGGCGCTGATGGCCATGCCGCCGAACATCGGCGCCAGGGTATTGCCGATATTGAAGGCCGCGGTATTGGTGGCGCCGACCAGGGTGGGCGCGCCGGGCGCGAGCACGAAGACCCGGGACTGCAGAACGGGATTGGTGACGTATCCGGCGATGCCGAGCACGAAGACCAGGCCGATCGTCACGACCGCGTGCGACGCCAGCAGCGCGAGCGCCGCGGAGGCGAGAACGAGTACGCCGATGCCGGTGGCGAGCGTGCGGATCGGGTAGTCCTGGGCGAGCCGCCCGCCCAGGGCCATGCCGATCAGCCCGCCGACGCCGAACAGCGCCAGCACCGCGGGCACCCAGCCTTCGGGTAGCCCGCTCACGTCGGTCAGGAGCGCGGCGAGATAGCTGAAGGTGACGATGACCGCACCGAAGGCGAACGCCGTGATGGCATAGGACAACCACAGCTGCGGCCGCGCCATTGCCCGCAATTCCGCACGGACCGTGCGGGTTTCGTCCTGTGTGCCGGCACCCGCGGGAATGGCGAGCAGCGCGCAGAGCAGGCTGATCAGGGTCAGCGCGGCCACACCCCAGAAAGCCGCTCGCCAACCGGCGAATTGGCTCAGCACGGTGCCCGCCGGAACCCCGACGATGGTGGCCAGGGTGAGCCCGCCGGCCACCACGGCGACCGCCTTGCCCTTGGCAGTCGCGGGCACGAGGGCGACCGCCGTGGCGACGGCGACGCCCCAGAACCCGGCGTAGGCCAGCGCGCTCACGATGCGAGTCGCGAACAGCACCCCGTAGTTCGGCGCCAGCGCGCTGGCCACGTGCGCGGCGATGAAGACGGCCTGCAGCGCGACCAGGGCGGTGCGGCGCGGCCAGCCCAGCGTGGCGATGGCGAGCAGCGGCGCGCCGACGACCATGCCGATGGCGAAGGCGGAGATGAGCAGTCCCGCGTCCGGTATGGAAACGCCGAGGTCGGCGGCCATTCCCGGGAGCAGTCCGGAGAGCATGAACTCCGAGGTTCCTTGGGTGAAGATTCCCAAGCCGAGTATGTAGACGGCCAAGGGCATGGGTGATTTCTCCTGTGTGCGTGGGGAAGTCGATGAGCGATCGATCGCGGCCGGGTGCGCTCGCCCGGCCCTGCGGTGGGCCCGGAAGGACGCTAACATGGTTTTGGATCAACTGCTACATAACTACCGACCTAGAGTGTGAGGCATGGCGAGGCCGCGGAAGTTCGACGAGACGCGCGCTGTCAACGCGGCGATGGACGCGTTCTGGCGGCGCGGATACGAGGCGATCTCGACGCGGGATCTGGCCGAGTGCACCGGGCTCGGTACGTCGAGCCTCTACAACACCTTCGGCGATAAACGCCAGCTGTATCTGCGGGCGCTGCGGCGGTACTACGAGACCAGCACCGCCGCGCAGATCGACCTGCTGAGCCGCCCCGGACCGGTCCGGGACCGGTTCCGGGAGCTCATGGTGCGGGCGATCGATATGGACCTGGCCGAGGCCGGCGCCGATGGCTCCGGCTGCTTCGCCATCAATGCCTCGATCGAGCGGGCGAGCACCGATCCCGAGGTGGCGCGCGAGGTGCGGCGGCACTTCGACGCGGTGGAAGAGGCTCTGCGCGAAGCGGTTTCGCGGGGCCAGCGCAGCGGTGAGATCGGCGCCGGCCGGGATGCCGCCACGCTGGCCCGCCAACTCCAGAGCACGTACTACGGATTGCGGGTGCTCGCCCCGATCCAGCGGGATCGGCAGTCCCTGCTCGGTGTGGTGGAGGCCGCGCTGGCCGCGCTCTGACTCACGCTGACCGATGTGCATTCATCCACTGATTGCGGGCTGCTGTGTAGATTTCACTAGGTGTTGACCATCAGTCGGCTTGTTGCTGATCCCGCGCTGGGGCTGCGTGTGATGACCCCGGAGCTCACCGAGCGGCTGGAAGCCGAGATCGGCTGGCTGCACACGACCGAGCTGGCGGACCCCTCGCCGTACGTTCGGCCCGGCGAGTTGGTGATGACCAATGGTCTGTGGCTGGCGCATGTTCCGGCGGAGGGCTTCGTGGACGCCATTGTGCGGGCGGGGGCGGCCGGGCTGGTGTTCGGGCTCACGGCGCAGATGCCCGAGTTGCCGGAGGGGCTTGCGGCGCTGTGTGTCTCGCGGGGGCTGCCATTGGTGGAGCTGTGTATCGGGGTGCCGTTCGCGGCGCTCACGCGGGCGGCTGCGCGGATTCAGAACGAGGTGCTGCAGGCGGAGCTGACCGCTACCGTGCATCGGGGTGATGCATTGGCCACCGCGTTGTCGCGGGGGAGCGGGGCGGCCGGGGTGCTCGAAATCCTGCGTGGTGAAACGGAATTGCCGTTGCTGGTCATCGATCGCAAGGGGCGGTGCTTGGCCAGTATCGGATGTGAGCCGACCGATGAGCAGGTCCGTCTCGCCGCCGCGGCGCTCAATCGCACGCCGCCGCCGATCGAGGTGGATCTGGGTTCCGGGCCGTCGGCGCTCTACTTGATCGAGGGCGCGATGGGGGAGATCGACGCCGGGCTGTACTGCCTGGAGCCGGCCGGGCGGTTGGGCGCGGCGGATCGGGAGGCGCTGGCTCAGGCCGCGCGGTTCCTGAGCCTGGAGGTCACCAAACAGCAGGCGGTGCACGCCATCGAGGCGCGCTTCGCGGCCGAGCTGCTGGAGATGATCCTGTCCGGACCGCGGCGCAGCGGTGAGGTGGGGCAGCGGCTGCGCGCCTACGGGGTGCCGTCGGACCGGCCGCTGGGCGTTTTCGCGCTGGCCTCGGTGGCCGCGCCCGGGGCTGTCGGCCTGCCGGCGGACGAGATCGCCCATGGGGCAGGCGTTTTCTTCGCCGCGCACGGTACGCCGGTGTTCACCGCGGCGGGCAGCCGGGATGTGGTGGCGGTGTGCCCGTGGGACGGTACGGCGGAGGAGTTGACGCGCTTCGCCGGTGAGCTGTCGGCGGAGGTCCGCAGGCGCACGGCGGCCGCCCGGGTGGTCGTGGGGGTGGGCGAGATCGCCTCCGGCGTGGGCGCTTTGCGGGAGCCGCTGGTGCGGGCCCGGGAAGTGTGCCAGGTGCTGCGCGCGCAGGACGGTCCGGATACCGCCACCTTCGCCGATATCGCGACCTTCCGCATGCTGCTCGGCCTGCTCGACGAGCAAGTGCTGCAACGGTTCTCCGAGCAGGTGCTCGGCATCATCCGTGAGCACGACGCCCGCGCGCACACCGAGCTGGAGCACACCCTGCGCACCTTCCTGGCCAATGACGGCCAGTGGGGCGTGACCGCCGCGGCCCTGCACGTCCACGTCAACACCCTGCGCAATCGGATGGCCCGGATCACCGAGCTGACCGGACGCAATGTCAACCGCCTCGCGGACACCGTCGACCTGTTCCTGGCGCTGGCCGCGGAGACCGCCGGACCGGGCGCCGCATCCCACTGAACGATGCGGCGACCGGGTGGGATCAGCGCGGGTACACCTCGGGATCCACCTGGTAGACCGGCACCGTGCGATGCGGTGTCGCGGCATCCGCGCGCGCCCGGGCGGCCACGTCCCGGCAGCGCGCGAAGGTCACGTCCCCGCATTCCTGCGCGTAGCCGATGAGGCGGCGCAGCGCCAGCATGCGGCCCGGCCGTCCGGTGAGGAACGGGTGCATGCACACATTGAAAAGGCAGCCGTAGTGCCGCATTCCGTCGAGTTCGGCGCGCCACATCTCCTCGACCTTGAGCGGTGATTCGATGACCGCGCCGATTTTCGGTTCGGGCAGGTAGGCGTACTGCTCCCAATCGTCCAGCGACCAGTGCACCGGCAGCTCCACCACCGGCGCGTGCGGGCCGTCGACGAGATAGGGCCGGTCGTCGCCCATCAGGGAGGAGTCGTAGGCCAGGCCGTATTCGGCTACCAGGCTCAGGGTTTCGCGGCTGGCGCTCCACATGGCCGCCCGATGCCCGGCGATCTCGATGCCCTGGGCGGCGAAAACATCCAGTGCGCGTGCGAAATCCACGCGTTCGGCGCCGGGCGGCAGCGAGGTGGGCGCACGGTGGCTGTAGGAGTGGTGCGCCACCTCGTGCCCGCGGTCCACGATCGAGCGTGCCAGGCCCGGACGCTGTTCGGCCACCCAGCCGGGCACGAAGAACGTTGCGGGCACGGACATCTCATCGAGCAGGTCGAGGATCCGCGGCACGCCGACATCCGGTCCGTAGGACTGGTGCGACATCACCATGGGGTGATCGGCGAAGTGCCGTCCCTCCGCGAGGATGGGCGTCTCGGCGTCGACGTCGAAGGTGAGCGTCGCCACGGCGGCCGCGCCGCGGGTCCAGGGCTGGTCGGTCATGCGCGCTGTCGTGCGCGCCACGCCGCGGTGGTGTCCAGGTTGGCCATGGGATGGAGCATCTCACGATCGAAGGGCGCGAGTTCCGCCCCGGTCGCGACCTTGCGCGGCAGGTCGGGATTCGCCAGTGCGCCCGTGCCGAGGGACAGCACGTCGGCGTGCCCGCCGGTCAGCACATCGGCGGCCTGGGGCAGGGCGTGCATGCCGCCATTGGCGATGACCGGCCGCCCGGAGACCTCGCGGGCCAGGGCGGTGATGGTGGTGCCGTCGGGGAAGCGCGCGGTCTCCAGGAAATTGCGGCCCTCGCTGGCAATGTGCAGATAGGTCGCGTCGGCGGCCACCGCCTCGAAAACGATCCGCGCGTCGGCGGCGCCGCCGGGCCAGCGGTAGGTGAAGTCGTTGACCTTGGTCTGCGACAGCCGCACCCCGATGGGGAAGTCGCCGAGCGCCTCCCGCAGGGCTCGCAGCACCCGAGCGGTCAGGCGGATGCGATTCGCCACCGGGCCGCCGTATTCGTCGGTGCGCTGATTGGTGTAGTCGGTGAGGAACTGATCGAGCAGGTAGCCGTTGGCCGCGTGGATCTCGATGCCGTCGAAACCGGCGGCGCGGGCGTTCCCGGCGGCGGCGACGTAACCGGCGATGACCTCCTCGATATCGGCGGCGGTCATCTCCCGCGGCGCGTTCCACGGTCCGCCGACGCCGCCGTAGTCCTCCATCATCCGGCCGCGCGGCGGCACGGGCGAGGGTCCGATGGTCTCGAAGCCGTAGGCATTGCCCTGCGAGATCGCCCCGGCGTGCATGAGCTGCGCGATGATCGGAGCGCCCGCGTCGTGCACGGCCTCCACCACCGCCCGCCAGCCGGCGGTGTGCTCCGCGGTGACCAGGCCGGGCTGATTGAGATAGCCCTGGCTGTGCGCGGCATCCGGGTAGATGCCCTCGGTGATGATCAGGCCGAAGCCGCCAGCCGCGTATTCGCGGTAGTAGTCGGCCATCTGGGCGGTCGGCGTGCCGTCGGGCGTGGCGGAGATGCGGGTCATGGGCGCGACGGCGTAGCGGTTGCGCAGCGCCAGCGGGCCGAGGTCGTAGGGCTCCAGCGCGGGGTGGGCCAGATCGGTTTCAGTGCTGGTCATGGCTGTTGTTCTCCTCGGTGATGGGGGCGAGCACGGTCAGGGCCAGCGGGGTGGGGCCGGCGCCATTGATGACGTTGTGGTCCTGCGGGCAGGACGAGACGACGACGAGGCAGTCCATCTCGGCGCGCAGGGTGATGGAATCGCCCGGGGCGGTGGCCGCTTCGAGCCAGGACAGCTCGCCGTCGGCGGCGACGGGGATGCGCATGAAGACATTGATGGGCTGCGGAATGTGGGTCAGCGCGGGATGGCCGTGCGCGGCCATGGCCCGGCGCAGATTGTCCGCGCAGCTCGCGTGATCCGGATCCCCGTAGGCCGCATAGCGTTCCGGATCGCAGGCGGCGATCAGCATGTCGTGCGCGCCCGGCGAGGTGTCGGCCAGATAGGTGAGGATCGGGCGGCGGCGATTGGTCAGGAAGGCTTGGCCGAGCGCCGGGAACAGGCGGCTGGTGTGGGTGCGGGTGTGCGCGGCGCTGTGGTGCTCGGTGATGTCCTCGACGTTGTAGGCGAACACATCTCCGACCTGACCGCCGTCGATGTCGGTGATGCGCAGGCGCTCGCCGGTGCGCAATACCACCGATCCGGCCTGTCTGGCCGGGATGGTCACCGGCTCGGAGTAGCTCAACGCTGTCATGCCGTTCAGTTAACAGAGCCGAAGCGGTCGGCGGCTATGGAGATATCCACAGCATTGACCATATTCGATGGATATTCGCACATGCACACGCCGTCGCAGGCGCGATAGCGTGCGTTGTATGACCACCGCTACCGCATTGGCGCGGGCCCTCACGGACGGCGAGACCACCTCGGCGCAACTGGTCGCCGCCGCCATCGACCGTGCCCGGCAACCCGATTCGGCCGCGGTGCTGATCACCGTCACCGGTGAGCGCGCCCGCTACCAGGCCGCGGCGAGCGATTCGCGAATCGCGCGCGGCGCCCGCCGCGGCCCGCTCGACGGAGTGCCCATCGCCTGGAAGGACGTGTTCGACGTCCAGGGCGCGGTCACCACCTGCGGTTCGGCCAGCCACCTGCACGATGAGCCCGCCGCCGTGGACAGTCATCTGGTGCGGCGGGCGCACAACGTCGGGTTGGTGACCATCGGCAAGACCAATCTCAGCGAGTTCGCCTTCTCGGGTCTCGGCATCAATCGCTACTTCGGCACGCCCGTCAACCCGCTCGACCTGGAACTGGTCCCGGGCGGGTCCTCTTCCGGCTCTGCCGTCGCCGTTGCCCGCGGCATCGTGCCGCTGGCGGTCGGCACCGACACCTCGGGATCCGTGCGGGTGCCCGCCGCCCTGTGCGGAATCATCGGATATCGCGCCAGCCCGGGCAGATACGGCGCGCACGACTTCGCGCCGCTGTCTGCGACGCTCGACAGTGCCGGAGTCTTCGCGACGACCGTCGAGGATCTCCTGGCGCTGGATCGCGTTCTGCTGCCCACGGCGTCTCGGTCGGCCCCGGCGACCCCGCAATTCGTTGTGCCCGTGGGCGAATGGTCGGAGGACACCGAACCGCTGATCGCCGCCGACTTCGCCGCCGCCGTGACCGAACTCCGGGACGCGGGCGCCGACATTCGATTTCGCCATCTGCCGCCGCTCGCCGAGGCCGCGAAGCTCATGGACGACAACGGCACAATCGTCGGCGCCGAGGCCTACCGGCTGCACGGTCACCGCCTCGGCTCGACCATGCCGATCGAACCCGCCACCCGCCGGCGTCTCGAAAGCAACAGGCACACAGCTGATTCCATCGGACCCGTGTACGCCCGCACGACTGCCCTGCGTGCCGAGTTCGCCGCGGAACTCGGCGCGGCCACGCTGTTGTGCCCGACCGTGCGCCGGTTCCCGCCGCCGATCGCGGACCTGCAATCCGATCCGGATCGCTACGACAGCGCCAATATCGAAATCCTGCGCACCACTATGGCTCTCAGCTATCTGGGCGCCTGCGGTGTCAGCGTGCCCGCCGCCGTCGTGAGGCCCGGACCCCGCGCCGGAATCCTGTTGTCCCGCCCATCCGGCGATGACGCCGCCCTGCTGGACTCCGCGGCATGGTTGCAGCGCGTCACGGCGCTTCGACGTTCGTAGCTCCGGCCTTCGGTCAGTCCGACGCCGGAGGGGCGGTGTCGAGTGCGGTCTCGGCGCGGTCGGCGATCGCGCCCGCAACGGGGTTGCCCGCCACTTCGGTTCGGGCTCTGGCGAGGTAGTCGCGGGCGTCCGGATGGCCGGTGCGGGCCGCGGCCTCCGCCCGCAGGGCGACGTACCAGTGCCGCCAGATCCAGATGACCTGCTGGTCGAGCTCGTCCGGGTCGGTGGCGAGGGCCGCCATGGCCTGGTCGGGGCGTTTGTGGTGGAGGTGCAGGATGGCGTCGAAAACGGCTGTGTAGGCGGCCTTCTGGTCGGGGGTCGCGCCGAGTTCGCCGATGATGGACAGCCAGGTGAACCGGGCCGGATCGTCACCGCGCAGGCCGTGGACCAGCGCCACGGCGGCCGCGGCGGTGGCGAGGGTGGGTGCGTGCGGGCGGCCGGAGAGTTCCCAGGCGTCGAGGAAACGCCTGCTGCCCGCGAGTACTTCATCGGTATTGCCCGCGAGGGCGTCCGCCACCAGCAGCCGGGAGGTGGCGAAGTCGCCCTGTTCGGCGAGCAGTGGCAGGTCGCGCAGGTGTTCACCCCATTGGCGGGCGCGTTCCAGATCGCCCACGCCGATACAGATGTCGGCGGCCTCGGCGAGCGCGTTGACGCGTTCGAGCGCGCCGGCGGGCGTCATCGGGACGGCGGCGAGGAGTTCCACCCGCCGGCGGGTCGTCTCCGCGGTGGCGAAGATGTCCCCGGCCCAGCATTGGGCGGCGGCGAGCGCGTCGAGAGCCGCGCTGAGCGCCAGGGGCTCGCCGGTCGCCCGTGCCAGCTCGACGGCCCGCTCGGCCAGTGCGATCGCCTTGTGCGCGGACGATTCCGGATCGTCCGGCGTCGCATCCGCGGTGCCGAGTACACCGCATTCGGCCAGTGCCACCGCGGCCGCGGCGGCGGGATCATCGCCGGCCAATGCCCGGGCCCGCTCGAGCAAGGCCGCGGCCTCGCTCGGCGGGAGTGGCTCGGAGAATGCGCCGGACCACCGGAAGACGGTAATCGCGGCCGTTGCCAGATCGCGCGCTGCTGCCGCTGAATTACCGGCCGCCGCCCTCGAATCACCCGCTGTCGCCGCTGAATTGCCTGCGATCGCCGCTGAATTATCCGCTGCCGCAGCTGAATTACCCGCTGCCGTAGCCGAATCACTCGCTGTCAGTGCGATTTCCGCGGCGGCCCGGTACAGGCGGTACATGTCCTCGCCGCGCATGCGGCACCCCGCCACCTCGGCCGCGTGGCGCAGGTCCGCCGCGACCGCGGCCGGGTCGGTGGCCAGCGCCGCTGCCTGTTCGTAGCGAATCTGGGACTCCCCGAGCAGATTCCGGTCGAAGGCCAGCCGGGCCAGGGTCTCCGCCAGGGTGTGCGCGTCGGCGCGATGCGCGTTCTGTTCCGCCGCCCAGGCCAAGGCCGACCGAATGTCATCGGCCACCGCGTCGAACCGGGTGCGCCAGCCGCCGTCGCCGCGCGGTGCCGGCGCGGCCGGGGCGCCGCTGGTGCGCGGTGCGGATGCGGCCAGTTCGGCGGCGGTGGCCAAGCACCAACGCAGATGGCGCGCAAGGGTTCCCGGGAGCTCGCCGGTCTCGACGAGCTGCTCCGACTCGTACTGCCGGATGGTCTCCAGCGCCCGATATCGCGTGCCGCTCGGGGACGGCACGGCGGTGAGCAGGCTCTGCTCGGTCAGCCGCGCCAGGCCCTCGGTCACCGTATTCGGTTTGAGCGGTGCGAATCCGGCCACCGCGGTGGCATCGGCGGCGGTGAACGGCGCGACGAAGACCGCGATGCGGCGCAGCAGGCAGCGGTCCCACGCGGTCAGCAGGTCCTGGCTCCAGTCCAGCATGGCCCGCACGGACCGGTGCCGGTCGTCGGCGCGACGCCCGCCGACCAGTAGCCGCAGCGGATCGGCGAGGCTCGCGGCCAGGCCGTCCAGGCCGAGGGTGGGCAGCCGCGCGGCCGCGAGCTCGATCGGCAGCGCCAATCCGTCGAGGCGCTGGCAGATCTCGGACACCTGGTCGTACTGCTCGGGACTCACCGGCCAGCCCAGCGCGGCCGCCCGGTCCAGGAACAGCGCGATGGCATCCGCGGCCGAGTCGTCGAGCGAGAGCGGCGGAACGTTGTAGACCTGCTCGAAGGGCACCATGAGCCGGGCCCGGCTGGTGGCGAGGACGGTCACCCGCGGGCAGCCGGCGAGCAGGCGTTCGATGAACGGCGCCAGGCCCTCGCGCAGATGCTCGCAATTGTCGAGGACCAGCAGGGTGTGGCGGCCGGCGAGCACGGTCAGCACCGAATCGTCGATGCTGCGTCCCGGCTGCTCGCCGAGGCCGAGCGCCCGGGCCACCGCGGCGCCCGCCATCCCCGGATCGGTGACCGGCACGAGATCGACGAACCATGCGCCATCGGCGAATTCACCCGCCAGATCCGCGGCGACGGCCAGGGCCAGCCGGGTCTTGCCGACGCCGCCGGGGCCCAGCGCGGTCACGTGCCGCTGCGCGGCGACGGCCTCCCGCAGCGCGGCGCGCTCGGCGGCCCGGCCGATGAACGAGGTCAGCGGCGAGGGCAGGACGGCGACCGCCTCGCTCGCCGGTTCGTCCCCGATGAGTTCGGCCGCGCGCCCGGCGAGGGCCCGGCGGTCGGGTACGCCGACCTTGCGCAGCAGCGAGGACACATGCGTTTCCACGGTGCGCACCGAGATATAGAGCTGGGCGGCGATCTCGGCATTGCTGCGATGCTGCCCGACGAGAGTCAGGACCTCGGCCTCCCGGTCCGAGATCCCGGCGGAGACCTTCTGCTTCGACACCGTCCCATTCTCACGTATCGGCGGGTCGCCGGCGCGGCAGTCGGATTACGTACTCGTTCAGTGGTGGGATCCGTGGTCAGCACGGATGTTGCGCCGTCCGCCCGTCCCTACCGTTGTTCCCATGACGAACGACGAACGGACCGAAGGCGGAACGGCTATCAAAACCGTTCTCCATCCCGTCTCCGACCTGGCGAAAGCCAAGCAGGTGTACACCGCACTGCTGGGTGTGCCGCCGCACATCGACGGCACCTTCTACGTCGGCTTCGAGGTCCACGGCCAGCACATCGGGCTGGTGCCCGGCGGCGGGCCGCAGGGCATGACCGCCCCGGTCGCCTACTGGCACGTGCCGGATATCGAGGCGAAGCTCGCCGAGGTCACCGCCGCCGGCGCCACCGTCCGGGAGCCCGTGCGCCATGTCGGCGAGGGCCGCCGCGTCGCCACCGTCATCGATCCGGACGGCAATGTCCTCGGTCTGCTGCAAGACCGCTCGCACTGATCACCGATAACACAGATAACAAAGGAATCGACATGACCACCCAGACCGCCACCCGCACCAATGGCAAGCCCAAGACCACCGTCGGCTTCTCGGCCGAGGAACGCGCCGCCATGAAAGAGCACGCCAAGGAGCTGAAGGCGGCCGCGCGCCGCGGCGCCAAGGCCGATCTCGAGGGCGATGTCCTCGCCAAGATCGCCGAGATGCAGGATTCGGATCGTGTACTGGCCGAACGCATTCACGCCATCGTCAAGGCCCACGCCCCGGAACTGTCCCCGAAGCTCTGGTACGGCATGCCCTCCTACGCCCGCGACGGCAAGGTCGTCGTCTTCTTCCAGTCCGCGGAGAAGTTCAAGGCCCGCTACGCCACCCTCGGCTTCAACGACTCCGCCCGCCTCGACGACGGCGCGCTCTGGCCCACCGCCTTCGCCCTGACCACTCTGAGCGCCGCCGACGAGACGTTCATCGGCGAACTCGTCAAGCGCGCCGCCGCCTGACAACCCCCGGACATCCGGCCTGCCACCCCTGGGCGGCAGGCCGGATGTTCATGCGCGGGAAGCGGAGTCGGTGGCCAGGGGCACCTCGCCCGCCGTCTTGCTGAAGCCCAGCGCCTCGACGATCCGGCCCTCCCGCACGCGCATGAGGTTCACGCCCTCCACCCACTCGTCCGGGCCGGCGCCGAATCGGTAGTACCAGCGGATCGTCGCGCGATCGCCCGCGACGATGACCTCCTGCGGCATGAACTGGCTGGTGAGGTCACCGACCAGCGTTTGCCAGAAGGCCAGGCAGGCGGCGCGTCCGACCACCCGCTCGCCCCGGGGCGCGGGCTGGACCGACTCCATGACGCAGTCCTCGTCGACGAGATCGTCGAGGAGCGCGGGGGCGCGGTCCACGAAGGCGCGATTGAACAGGTCCATGACCTCGGCGGTGCTGCGGAACGACACGAGACATCCTCGGGGGTAGCTGAACAGATGCCCTGTGATTCTCCGATGGCTGAAAAGACGAGGGAAACAATCATTTCCGGTAGCGGCCACAGGCGGAATTTGTGGCGGGCGGTCACTGCACGGCGGCGCGCACGGCCTCGATCAGCGTGCCCATCGGACGGTGCGGGGCCTCGGCGGTCCAGACGACGGCCGAATCGATGGGCGTCGCATCGGACACCGGGATCAGCCGGATGGCGTCGTCCGGATAGCGCCGGCTCAGTGACCGGGGCGCGAGCCAGATCCCCTGACGGCGGGCCGCCAGAATCGAGCCGTCCTCACTGTCCCGCACGATCGGTTCGGCGGCGCCGTCGGGCCGCAGGGCGGCGACCCAGTCCCGTTGGGCCGCTTCGGAAACGAAGATCGCGGGCACGATGACGGGGTCCGCGGCCAGATCCGCCAGCCGCAGCGTGGCGTGAGAGGCCAGTCGATGCCCCGTCGCCACGGCCGCCATCCAGGGGTCCGAACCGATAATGCTGTGCCGCAAGCCGGTATCGGAGACCGGAGCCCACAGCAGGGCGGCATCCGCGCGTCCCGAGTCCAGTATGCGCACCTCGTCCCGCACCGCGCGCACGCTGATCAACTCCACCTGCACGGCCGGATCCGCCGTTTCCACGGCCTCGGCGACCTGGATCATGAGCGGCACGGTCGCGCGGCAGCACACGATCCGCAGGGTGTCGGCCGAGGCGGCGTCGGCGGCGCGCACGCGCTCGATCAGGCTCCGCAGATCGGTCACCGCCCGTTCGGCGCCTTCGGCGAAGACCTGCCCGGCGGGCGTGAGCTCGACGCCGCGCGAATCCCGCAGCAGCAGGACCACGCCCAATGTCCGCTCCAGATGCCGGATTTGCGCCGACAGGGTCTGCTGGGTGATGTGCAGCCGGGCCGCGGCGCGGGTGATGTTCCGCTCCGCGGCGACCGCCAGGAAGGACTCGAACAGACGGATATTCACCAGCACCCCGGACCGCACGAGTGCTCGCGCGCATCGCGGTTCGGTGTGCGCCACATGACGACACCGGCCAGCACGCTGAGCGCCGCGCCGAACCACAGCGCCGCCGCGAGGGCGAGATTGTCGGTGATGAGGCCGCCGAACAGCGCGCCCAGGGCGATGGCCAGATTGAACATGGCGGCATTCAGGGCGGTCGCGGCCTCCGTGGATTCCGGTGCGGCGCGCAGGATCCAGGTCTGCACGCCGACCGGGATGCCGCCGAAGGTCAGGCCCCACAGGATCAGCAGGGTCAGGGCGGTGGCCGGGGTGCTGCCGACGAGGGCGACGAGCACCAGGACCGCGGTGAGCGCCACGCTGAGGACCATGAGCGCCACCCGAACATCGCGCCCGGCCGCCGCGCCGGTGAGGAAGTTGCCGGCAATGCCCGCGATACCGAAGCCCAGCAGCGCGGGACCGATCATGGCGGCGTCGACGCCGGCAACGTTCTGCAGCAGCGGGCTGATGAAGGTGAAGGCCGCGAAATGTCCGCTCACCAGCAGGAATGTCACGAGCACCCCGGCCCGCACCACCGGATTGCGGAACTGCTGACCGAGGGTGCGCAGGTGCACCGGATCGGTGGCGGGCAGCTGCGGCAGCAACAGGAGCAGGGCGGTGACCACCACCAGTCCCAGTCCGCCCAGGACGCCGAAGGCGATGCGCCAGTCGGTCAATTCGCCGATCAGCGTGCCCGCCGGAATGCCGAGCACATTGGCGGCGGTGGCGCCGCCGAAGGCGATGGCGGTGGCGCGCGGCACGAACCGCTCGGGCACCATGCGGACCGCGATACCGGCCGCCAGCGCCCAGAATCCGCCGATGGCAATGCCGACGAGGAAGCGGGAGGCGAGCAGCAGCGCGAAATTCGGCGAGAAGGCCGAGAGCAGGTTCGCGCCGACCATCAGGGCGATGAGGCCCAGCAGCACGATGCGGCGGTCCAGGCGGCCGATCGCCACCGGCAGCAGCGGCGCGGTGGCCGAGGCGACCAATCCGGGCACGGTCACCATCAGGCCCGCCGTGCCCTCGGAGACGCCGAGCGCACCGCTGACCGAGGTGAGCAGGCCGACCGGCAACTGCTCGGACGTCACGACCGAGAACGTCCCCAGCGCCACGGCCGCCACACCGAGCCAGCGGCGCAACGGCACCCGGCCGGATGCGGATTCGAGTGCCGGATCACCGACAGCGGACACCATTCGAGAACTCCTCACTGCGCTGGAACCCGCGGGCCACCGTGGCCGGCGCGGTCCGGGTTCTACAATGGGCGGCCGGCGTGTGCCGAACAACGATGAATTGGGCAATGCCGCATTAACCGCGGAGTTAACGAGACAGGGACTTCGTGGAGTTACGCGATATCGAGATCTTCCTGACGCTCGCGGAGGAACTGCACTTCGGGCGGACCGCCGAGCGGCTGAACGTCACCCCGGCGCGCATCACCCAGGCGATCAAGAAGCAGGAGCGGCAGATCGGCGCGCTGCTGTTCGAGCGGACCAATCGCAGCGTGCGGCTCACCTCGGTCGGTGAGCAATTGCGACGCGATCTGCAACCGGTCTACGCGGAGATCGCGGACAGCGTGGAGCGGGCCAAACGGGCCGCCCGCGGCAAGTCGGCCCTGCTGCGCCTGGGCCTCATGCCCTTCAACACCACCGAGCAGCGGCGCTACTGGGACGAGTTCCGCACGCGGCATCCGGAATGCGAATTGCGCATCCGCCGTTGCCCATACGTCGATCCCTTCGAAATGCTGCGGGGCGGCGACTTCGACGCGCTGGTCATCTGGTTGCCGGTACACGAACCCGACCTCACCGCCGGCCCGGTGCTGTTCACCGACAACCGGATTCTGGCCGTCAGCGAGGATCACGAACTGGCCGGCCTGGACTCGGTCTCGATCGAAACCCTCGCCGACTTCCAGCACGTCACATCGCCCCGTATGCCGGACTACTGGGAGGACGCGTATCTGCCGTTCCACAGTCCCGCCGGCCGCCCCATCCTGCGCGAGCAGGTGGCGACCACCAGCGACGAGCTCATCGAAATGATCGCAACCGGCGAGTACGTGCACGTCTTCCCGGCACACGTCACCCGCTACTGGGCGGTGCCGCACATCCGCTGGGTGCCCGTGCCCGATCTGCCGCCACTGGACTACGCCCTGGTGTGGAAGACCGCCGCGGAGACCGAGTCGATCCGGCAACTGGCCGCCGTCATCCGGGAGCTGCGCAGCGACTCGTAGCATGGCGGTATGCCCGTCGAACCGGTCCACATCGCCGGCGCCGCAGTGGAAATCGCGGTCCCGCCGCCATCGGGCCGCCTGGCGGGGGTCGATATGGCCGGATTCTCCGGCCGGGCGGAGGCCCGCGTCGATCTCCGGATGGTGCCGTACCCGGCCCTGACGGTATTCCTGGACTTCGGTGACGTGCTGCTGGTCGATGCGAACGGCGGTGCGCGGCACCGGGGCAGCGCCGTCGTCGGTCTCGGCTGCGGCAGTGTGCACGGGCGCGGGCGCGAGGTGGATCTGCTCCAGGTGCGGTTGTCGCCGGTGGTCGCGTACGGGGTGCTGGGTGGTGCACCGGAGTCGGGCGGCACAGTGATTGCCCTCCAAGAGCTTTGGGGGCGCGACGCCGAACGCATCATGGCGGAACTGCACGCGCGCGGGTCGTGGGACGAGCGGTTCGCGATCGCGGCGGACGCACTCAGCCGGCGTTACGCGGCGGGCCGGAGGGTCGATCCGGAGGTCGCCTTCGCCTGGCGGCGAATCGTGGTGAGCCGAGGGCGGATTCGGGTCGAGCGGCTGGCGGTCGAGACCGGCTGGAGCCGCAAACGGCTGTGGTCCCGGTTCCGGTCCCAGATCGGCCTGACGCCCAAACGCGCCGCGCAGCTGGTCCGATTCGATGACGCCGCACACCGTCTCGCGGCGGGCCACAGCGCCGCCCTGGTGTCGGCGGAGTGCGGCTTCGTCGACCAGTCCCACCTGTGCCGGGACGCCATGGCCTTCGCCGGGCTGACGCCCGCGGGTCTCGCGGCCGCGCCCTGGCTCGCGGTCGACCCCGTCGCCTGGGCCGATCCGGCGTACGCGCCCCGGGCGTGACCGTGGAACATTTTTCCAATACATCCCGCGGTGCGCCGGAGATGCTGGCGCCATGAACCACGCAACCGCAATCGACCGGCCGCCGCTCGGTATCCGCCTGCTGAGCCCCCTGCAGAAGGAGCCGGACTGGCCGACGCTGACGCCCGAGAAATTGGTCGCCTACCGCGATTCGGCGAACCGCAAGGCGAGCTCCCGCCTGGCCCGGGTGATCACCGGGTTCCCGGATCGCGGTGTGGCCATCGGCTGGCAGGAGGTGGCGCTGCCCGATCGCGTGATCCCGGTCCGGATCTACCGGCCCCGGCGCGCGGGCGCCGCGGCGCTGCCGCTCGTACTGCATGTGCACGGCGGCGGATTCGTCGGCACCGCGCCGCAATCCGACTGGGCCAACAGCCATTTCGCCGCGCGCCTGCCCGCGGTCGTCGTCTCGGTCGAGCATCGCCTGCTCGCCCAGGGGACGCCGCTGACCGCCGCCGCCGCCGACGGCTGGGATGTGCTGCGGCATGTCGTGCGGTACGCCCCGGACTGGGGCATCGACCCGGACCGCATAGCCGTGGCCGGTGAGAGCACCGGCGCATTGATCTCGGCGCTCGCCGCGCTGCGCGCCCGGGAATCCGGCCTGCGCCTGCGGGCACAGGTGCTGACCAATCCCGTCACCGACCTGACCGGCACGATGTACGACTACCCCTCGATGGTCCAGCACGCGGACAGCCCGACCCTGACGGTCTCCAGATTGCAGGTCTTCCAGCAACTGGCGGTGCCCCAGGGGACCGATGCACGCGCGGTGTCCCCCGTGCACGCGGACGATCTGAGCGATCTCGCCCCGGCCCTCGTCGTGGTGCCGACCCTGGACCCGGTGGCCGACCATGGCCGTCGCTACGCCGAACGGCTGCGCGAGTCCGGCACGCCCGCAGAACTTTCCGAATATCCCGGCGCGCCGCACGCCTTTCTCGCCACACCCGGCATCGTGCCGCAGGCGAAGGCGGCGCGGGCCCGGATCACCGAATTCCTCGGTGACCACCTCGTGGTCACGCGCGATCGGTGAGTTCGGGCAGGCGGGGGACCGAGGCCACCAGGCGGCGGGTGTACTCGTGCTGCGGTGATCGCAGGACCGAGTCGGCGTCGCCGGATTCGACTACGCGGCCGTCCTTCATGACCACGACGCGGTGCGCGATGTGATGCACCACGCCGAGGTCGTGGGAGATGAGCAGCAGTGCGGTGCCGAATTCGGCCTGCAGATCGGCGAGCAGGTCGAGGATCTGCGCCTGCACCGAGACGTCGAGCGCGGACACCGGCTCATCGGCGACGATCAGCGCGGGATTCGGGGCCAGGGCGCGGGCGATGGCGACCCGTTGCCGTTGCCCGCCGGACAGGGTGCGGGGATGACGGTCGAGCAGGTCGCGGCCGAGTCGTACCGCATCGAGTATCTCCCGCACCCGCTCCGCCCGGGCGCGCCCGCGAATACCGGTGGTGTCCAGGCTTTCTCCGATAATGCGCGCCACGGTGTAGCGCGGGTCGAACGAGCTCAGCGGATCCTGCGCGATCAGCTGAGCGGTCCCGCGCCGGCGGCGCAGCTCACGGTCGGGCAGTTCGCTCCACGGTTCGCCGTCGACGACCACCCGGCCGGAGGTCGGTGCGATGAGGCTCAGGGCCATGCGCGCGGTGGTCGTCTTGCCGGAACCGGATTCGCCGACTATGCCGAGGGTTTCGCCCGCGAACAGGTCGAAATCGACGTTCTCGACCACGGCTCGCGCGGCGGGTTCGGAACCGTAGGTCTTCCGAAGGTCCTGCACCGACAATACGATTCGCGTGTCGTCGACCGTGCGCGGCGGCAGCGGCCGGCGATCGGAGACGGTCAGCGTCGTACCCCGCGAGGCGGCCGAGGGAACGGCGGCGAGCAATCCCCGCGTATACGGATGCTCCGGCCGGGTCAGCACCTCGAGGGTGCGGCCCTGTTCGACGATCTCGCCGTCCTTCATGACCAGCACCCGATCGGCCAGTTCGGCGACCACCGCGAGATCGTGGCTGATCAGCAGCAGGGCATTGCCCGCCTGCTTGCGCTGGCGGAGCAGATCCAGGATCTGGCGCTGCACGGTGACATCGAGGGCGGTGGTCGGCTCGTCGGCGATGACCAGCCGGGGATCGCCCGCGATGGCCGTCGCGATCAGCGCCCGCTGGCGCAGCCCGCCGGAGAGCTCGTGCGGGTACTGCCGCAGCCGCAGTTCGGGTTCCGGGACGCCGACCGAGGTGAGCAGCTCCACGCTGCGCGCGGTGACCGCCTCGCCGCGCAGATCGGTCAGCGCGCGCAGCACCTCGGACAGCTGCTCGCCGATCCGGCGCAGCGGATCGAGCGATACGAGCGCGTCCTGGAGCACGAAACCGAGGTGGCTGCCCCGGATTCGACGCCACTGGCGCTCCCGGTAGCCGCGCGCGTCCTGTCCGAAGAGTTCGAAGCGATCCGCGCGCACGTGCGCGCCGGATCCGGTCAGACCGGCCAATGTCTTTGCGGTGACCGACTTTCCGGAACCCGATTCGCCGACGATGGCGACGGCTTCGCCCGGGTCGATCCGCAGGTCGATGCCTTTCACCACCTCGCCCGCACCCGCCCTGCCCGGAAAGCCGACGCGCAGATTGGCGATCGAGACCAGACTCTGCCCGCTCATGCCGGAGACCTTCCGTCGTAGTGCCGTTGCCAGTGCCGCCCAAGGGAACTCAATGCGATGACGGTGGCGGTGACGGCCACGCCGGGCAGCACCGCGATCCACCAGGCATTGCGGAGATAGTTGCGGCCCTCGGCGAGCATGGCGCCCCATTCCGGGGCCGGGGGCTGCGGACCCATCCCCAGGAAGCTCAACCCCGCCGCGCCGAGCACGGCGGTGCCAAGTCCGATGGTGGCGAGGATCGGCACCTGGGCGATGGCGTGCGGAAGGATATGGCGCCGCACCAGTGTCGCCCGGGTGAGCCCGAAGGTCCGCGCCTGCTCCACATACCCGGACTCCCGGACGACGAGCGTGCGGGCGCGCACCACCCGGGCGAACCGGGGAATCGAGGCGATGCCGAGCGCGCAGATCAGATTGGCGGTTCCGGGACCGGTGAACGAGATGAGCACCAGGGCGAGCAGCAGATCCGGGAACGCCGAGACCACGTCGAGAAAGCGGGTGATCACCTCGTCGAGCAGGCCGCGGGCCAGCCCGGCGGCCAGGCCGAGCGCGGTTCCGGCGATGACCGCGATGGCGATGGCGGTGACGCCGATGAGCAGCGAGTAGCGAGCCCCGTGCACGACGCGGGTGAAGACATCGCGCCCGAGATGGTCCGTCCCGAACCAGTGGCCCGGGCCGGGTGGCAGCTGTGCGGCCAGCGGATCGGCGGTGAGCGGATCCTGCCCGGTCAGCACGGCGGGCGCGAGCACCGCGACCGTGACGACGGCCAGGACCAGGGCCGCGACGCCGACGCCGGGCGCGATGCGGGTCGCCGTCCTCATCGCGGTTCACCTCGCCCCGAGCCGGTGCGCAGCCGCGGGTCCAGCCACAGCCCGAGCAGGTCGACGACGGTGCTGGTCACGACGTAGACGAGTGCGGACAGGATGGCCACGGCCAGGACGACGGGAAGATCCTGGGCGAGTACGGCATCGACGGTCACCCTGCCCAGTCCGGGCCTGCCGAAGACCTCTTCGGTGATCACCGCTCCGCCCAGCAGGCCGCCGACCAGCCAGCCGGTCAAGGTCACCGCCGGCAGGGCCGCATGGCGCAAGCCGTGGCGCAGCCGCAGCGCCGTCTCACTGACCGACCAGGATTTCACCGTGACCGCGAACGGTTCCTCGAGCGCCCGCTCCAGGCCGTCGCGCAGTACCTGGGCGATGACCGCGCCGAGCGAAAGGCCCAGTGCGAGAGCGGGAAGCACCAGCGAGGCGAGACCCTTGTTCCCCGCCACCGGGAAGATCTTCAGCTGGAAGCTGAAGACCGACAGCAGGACGATCCCCAGCCAGAACGGGGGAGTCGATACGAGCGTCAGCTCCACGGCATTGGCCAGTGCCCGCGACCGCCGCCGGTGTGCCGTGATCGTCGCGACCACGACCGCGAAGATCAGGGCCACCAGCAGCGCGGCCGCGGTGAGCTCCAGGGTGGGCGCGGCCTGCGAGCCGATGATCTCCGAGACCGGTCGCTGCAGGATGTAGGAGCGCCCGAAATCGCCATGGGCGCAATCCCACAGGTAGCGCAAGTACTGCACCACGACCGGGCTGTCCAGGCCCCATTCGGCGCGGATGGCCGCCTCCAGTTCCGGGGTGCGCCGCTGCTCGCCCACCAGCAGGTCGACGGTATCGCCGGGCGCGAGCCGGACGCTGACGAAGGCCAGGGTGGCCGCTCCCCACAGCACGCCGAGACCCGAAAGCACGCGGAGCAGAACGCGTTTCCCGATCTCGCGGCCCGCGTCGAATCGGGTGTCCGAGACCACCGCCCGCGGTGGGGCGGCGGTCTCTGCCGTCGCCGCGCCGCCGACGCTAGCCACGATCGACCCAGATGTCGTAGGCGCTCTCCGGGAACTGGTGGTAGGCCCGGAATCCGGCGCCGTGGACATAGGTCGCGGCCGCGATCTGGTCCTCCGGCTGGTAGAGGGGCAGCGCGTAGGCCTTGTCGGCGAGCACGAATCGCTGCAACTGCGCGTACTGCTTGGCGCGCTCACCGGAATCCTGTGTCGCGGCAGCGGCTTTCAGCCATGCGGTCAGCTCCGGATCGGCGGCGCGGCTGTAGTTGAGCGTGCCGAACGCGGTGACCGGGTACCAGTGGTTCTCGATATCGATGCCGCCGGTCAGCGTGTCGGAGTTGGCGATCGAGCCGAACGTATTGTTCTTGCGGCGGTCGGTGTAGGTGCCCGCGTCGACCAGGGCGATGGCCAGGTCGATGCCGGCATTCTGCTTGGCCTGGGCCTGGATCGCCTGCAACAGCACATCCCGCTGATCGCGCACGGTGGACTGCGCCTGGACCACCTCGATGGTCAGGCGCTGCCCGTCCTTGGTGCGGAATCCCTTGTCGTCGCGCACCGTCCAGCCGGCTTCGTCGAGCAGGCGGTTGGCGGCGTTCGTATCCGCGCCGTAGGACTTCTCGATGCTCTTGTCGTAGAACAGCTCATCGTTCGGGGAGGTGATCCCCCAGCCGCGGGTGCGCTCACCGCGATAGATCGACTGGAGCACGGCGTCGACGTCGACGGAGTCGATCAGCGCCTTGCGCACCTTCACATCGGCCGCCGCACCGTAGGTCGAGTTGAGGTACAGCGAATAGGGGCTCCCGGCATTGAGCGCGTGCTGATAGGTGAATTCCGGGTTGTCCTCGAACAATCCGGCGTCGTTCCCGGAAATGCCCTCGATGATGTCGACCTGGCCGGAGGTGAGCGCTCCGGTGCGCACCGACGATTCGGGCAGGAATCGGTAGGTGACCTCGTCGAGGTAGGCGGGGCCCTGATGCTTCGCGTTCTGCGGCGCCCAGTTGTAGTCCGGGTTCTTCCGGAAGTGGATCTCCTGGCCCTTGGTGTAGCGGTCCAGGATGAACGGTCCCGTACCGGCGATTTCCGGTCCGCCGGACTTCAATTGCGGCAGTTCGAAGGCGGCCGGGGAGATGATCTCCAGGGTGCCCGCGTAGTCGAGGAACGGCGAATACGGGTTCTTCAGCGTGAAGACCGCCGTCCGTTCGTCCTTCGCCACCACCGTGTCGAGATTGGACAGCGGGCCCGAGCCGAAACCGCCGGAATAGGCCGGGTCCTTCATCTTGGTGAAGTTGAGGGCCACCGCGGCGGCGGTCAGCGGAGTGCCGTCGGTGAATCGCACCCCGTCCCGCAGGGTGAAGGTGTAGGTCAGCCCGTCGGGCGATACCTCGTGCGCGGCCGCCAGCCACGGGACGACCCCGCCGTCCGCGGTGCGCTGCAGCAGCGATTCGTACGAGTTGCGCAGCAGCAGTTTGG
Organism: Nocardia sp. NPDC127526; assembly: GCF_042672265.1. NCBI lineage: Bacteria > Bacillati > Actinomycetota > Actinomycetes > Mycobacteriales > Nocardiaceae > Nocardia > Nocardia sp. NPDC127526. The sequence goes on from NZ_JBHXVO010000009.1 coordinate 28,185, forward strand.
TTTTGCCCTGGCCATTGAGATGCGGATTGAGCGTGGTCGGCTCCGTCTCCACGCCCCAGGTCAAGGATCCGCCGCTGATCGGCTGCGCGGAATCGCCGCCCGCGGTGTCCGATCCGCCGCATGCGGTCATCAGCGTCAGGACGGCCGTGGCCGCTCCCAGAGCTGTCATCAGTCGCCGATTCCGCATCACAGCGCGGCGCTCCTCTCCTCGATGAGAAAGATCGATTGATCCGTGGTGACGACCGCGCCCTCGGCCGCGGTCACCGTGACGACACCCGAATGTGTCGCCGTCAGTTCGTGTTCCATCTTCATGGCCTCGACCACGCCCAGGACCTGGCCTTTTTCGACCTCCGCGCCCGATGCCACATGGAGCCGCACGAGCGTGCCGGGCATGGGCGAGCGGATCTCCGGATCCGCCGATGTCGCGCCGGGCGAGCGGTATTCGGCGTACCGGACTTCCCTGGACACACCCGCCACCTGGCAGACCCACGCCTCGCCCCGGCGGCGGACCGTGGCGAGCGTCGAGTCCACCGAAACCGTCTCGCCGCCAAGGCGAATACCGGCGACGCCCGGATCGGTGATGGCGGTGCGGACGAGCACCGCCGCGCCGTCGTAACCGCTCACCCGGACGGTGAACGGACGGCCTTCGACCGTCAGATCGACGCCGCCCAGATCGTGGCCGGTGGGATCCAGCCGGGCGCGGTCGCCGGCCGGAGCGCCCGCCGACCACGGTGTCGTCCGGTCGGGTGCGGTCAGCGTGGCGGCGACCGCCAGGGCCGCGAGCCGGTCGGGATCGGCGAACTCCGCGACCGGATCGATCCGATCGAGGTAGGCGGTATCGTGCTCGGCCGCAATGACTTCCGGGGCGGCGAGGACGTGCGCGACGAATCCGAGGTTCGTCGAGATGCCGTGCCAGCGCAGTTCCGCGCAGGCGTCCCGCACGGCGGCCAATGCCGCCGCCCGGGTGGGGCCGGTCGCGACGAGTTTGGCGATCATCGGGTCGAATCCGCCGGTCACGCGGAGCCGCCGGGTGAAGGCCCGCTCGATGCGGATATCCGGCCACCGGGTGACCTCCAGGTCTCCCGGGCAGGGCAGGAAGGACCGGAACGGGTCCTCCGCGTACATGCGGACCTGGACCGAGGCGCCCGTGGCGGCGATCTCCTCCTGGGCGGCGGGCAGCGGCTCGCCGGAAGCGACCCGCAACTGCCATTCCACCAGATCGACACCGGTGATCTCCTCGGTGACGGTGTGCTCGACCTGTAGCCGCGTATTCATCTCGATGAAGAAGAATTCCGCGCCCACCAGCAGGAACTCGAAGGTGCCCGCGCCGGTGTAGTGCAGCGCCCGCGCGCCGCGCACGGCGGCGTCGAACATCCGCCGGCGAATGGCCTCCGGGATACGCGGAGCGGGAGCCTCCTCGATCACCTTCTGGTGCCGTCGCTGCAACGAGCAGTCGCGATCGAAGAGATGCACGACAGTGCCGAATTCATCGCCGAAGACCTGCACTTCGATATGACGCGCGTGCTCGGCGTAGCGCTCCAGGTGCAGGCGGCCGTCGGCGAAGGCCGCGATGGCGGTGCGGGTCGCCGAGGCCAGCGATTCGCGCAGTCCGGCGGGGGAGCGCAGCACCGACATGCCTTTGCCGCCACCGCCACCGGCGGGCTTGACGATGAGCGGATAGCCGATGTCCGCGGCCGAGCGGACCAGCGCATCGAGGTCGTCGGTCGCTTCCGGGGTTCCGGGCAGCACCGGAACGCCCGCGTCGGCCATGATCCGGCGGGCGGACGCCTTGTCGGCCATGGTCTCGATCACCTGCGAACCGGGGCCAACGAAGACCAGTCCGGCGGATCGGACGGCGCGTGCGAAAACCGCGTTCTCGGAAAGGAACCCGTATCCGGGATGCACCGCGTCGCAGCCTGTTTCGGTGGCGGCGCGAATCAGCGCGGCGGCATCGAGGTAGCCGCCCGCGGGCAGGCGCACCGTCGCCGCGGCGCCGTCGTGATAGGTCAGATCGCGGTCCTCGTCGACGCTCACGGTGACATAGCCGATGCCGAGGCGGTCGCAGGTGCGGGCGATGCGGGCGGCGATCTCGCCCCGGTTCGCGATGAGCACTCTCGAGATCACAGCCGGAACACCCCGAAGGTGGAGGCGGCCGCGGCCGGTCGATCCCAGCGCTCGTGCGCCAGCGAAAGGCATTGCGCGAGCCAGGATCTCGTATCCTCCGGCTCGATGACCGCGTCCACCCACAGGCGTGCGGCGATATAGGCCGGCAGCGACTGGCGTTCGAAGCTGTCGATAATGGGCTGCTTGATGGCGGCTTCCTCGGCGGCGCTGAGCTCCTGGCCCGCGCGCCGCAGCCGGTCGCGCTTGAGAATGGCCATGACCGAGGCGGCCTGCTCGCCGCCGACCCCGGTGGAACGGGCATTCGGCCACATGGCCATGAACTGTCCGCCCATCGAGCGGCCCGACATGGCGAAGTTGGCCGCGCCGAAGCTGCCGCCGATGACCAGGGAGATCTTGGGCACGGTGGCGCAGGAGACGGCGTTCACCATTTTCGCGCCGTGCTTGGCGATGCCCTCGCGCTCGTACTGCTCACCGACCATGAAGCCACTCACGTTGTGCACGAACAGCAATGGGATCCGGCGCTGATTGCAGATCTGGATGAAATTGGTCGCCTTGAGCGCGCTGTCGGGGAAGATCACGCCCTGATTGGCGACGATCCCGACCTCGTATCCGGCAATGCGCGCGGTGGCGCAGACAATGGTGATGCCGTAGTCCTTGCGGTACTCGACCCACGAGGCGGCATCCACGACGCGGCGCAGAATCGCGCGGACGTCCATTTCCTTCTTGGTGGTGGACGGAATCAAATCCGGCAGGCCCGCGGGGTCTTCGGCCGGTTCGAGGGCCGGGAACGCCGGTGGGTGCACCCGGTCTCCGGGCGTGCGCGCGATGATGTCCCGCACCATCGCCAGCGCCTCCTCCTCGTTCGCGGCCAGATGGTCCGCGACGGCGGTGTGCCGCACGTGCAGGTCCGCGCCGCCCAAAGTCTGTGCGTCGACCTTGATTCCGGTGGCAGCCTCCACCAGTTGCGGGCCGCCGAGGAAGACGGTGCTGAGGTCCTCGACCATCACCGTCTCGTCGCTCATCGCGGGGATGTACGCCCCGCCCGCGGTGCAGATGCCGAGCACGGCCGAGATCTGCGGCAGGCCCAGGGCCGACATCTCCGCGATATTGCGGAACATCTTCCCGAGGTGTTCCTCGTCGGGGAAGATCTCCTCCTGCAAGGGCAGGTAGATGCCGCCCGAATCCGCGAGATACACACAGGGCAGGCGATATTCACGGGCCAGCTTCTGCCCGCGCAGATGCTTCTTGATGGTCAGCGGGTAGAAGGTTCCGCCCTTGACGTGCGGGTCGTTCGCGAACACCATGCACGGGCGACCGTGAATCGTGCCGATGCCGACAATGAGCGCGGCCGCGGGCAGATCGGTGTCGTACACCTCGTGGGCGGCCAGCTGGCCGATTTCCAGGAAGGGTGTGCCGGGGTCGAGGATGCGATCGACCCGTTCGCGCACGGGAAGTTTGGCGTCGCCGGGTCGCCGGCGCGGCGCCACGATCTCCGCGATCCGGTCGCGCAGCAGTCGGCGCTGTGCCTCGAATCCGGCTGTGTTCTCGATGATTCCGGTGTTGTTCTCGACTGTCACGGTCATGCGGGGAGTTCCTCCCGATCCCGGTGGGCGGCGAGGCTCGCGGTCAAGGTGTCGGCGAACCGGTGGATGGCGGCGGGCTCGAGATCCGCCCGCAGCATCAGGCGCAGGCCCGCACTGCCGCGGCGGATGATCGGGAAGAACACGGGGGAGGTGTAGAACCCGGCGTCGAGCATGTCCTTGGCCACCGCGACGGTGGCGTCCTCCCGGCCGATGCTGACGAAGCGAATGGGGAGACCGTCACCGGCGAGATCGGTGTCCACGAGCGAGTCGAACAGGCGAACCCGTTCGCGGAGTTCGGCTTGCAGCCGGTCGACCGTGCCGTCGTCGTGCAGATCGCAGGAGGCGACAATGGCGCCGAGCCCCGCCGTATTGATCCGCTGTGACCACATCAGGGGTCCGCTGGTGCGCAGCAGGGTGGGTTTGCGGGAATCGTCACCGGGCGGGCCGAAGAAGATCACACCGCCGCTGGCTCCGAAACCCTTGTTGAGTGAGGCGATTACGAGAGTCCGCTCCCGCCATCCCGCGTAGGCGCCGAGGACATAGCCGCGGCCGCGTGCACCGAGTGTCGAGATGCCGTGCGCCTCATCGAAATACAGGAACAACCCGTACTCGTCCTGGAGTCGGTGCAGCTCGTCCAGGGGAGCGCCGCCGCCCGTGCTGTACACGCCGTCGGCGATATACGCCACGTGGGAATGCTTGCGGCACAAATCCTCGAGAGCGGCGATATCGTTGTGCTCGATGGTGACCAGCTCGGTCTCGTCCGCGACCAGTGGTTTCATCGCGTTCAGGCAGAAGTGCGCGTTCTTGTCGAAGACGACCAGGGGCGGATGCCCGCCGGTGAGCTCCCCGGAGGCGAGCAGCGGCAGGGTCGCCCAGGCCGCCGCCGCACACGAGGAGACCGTGACGGCTTGCGCGCCGAAGGTATCGGACAGCCGTTGCTCGGCCTCCTCCAGCAATGCCAGGCGAATTCGCATGCGGGAGATGGACGAATTGATCGTCGCCGTCTCGTCGAGACCCCGGTGCGCGCCGGCGATTATCCGGGGATCGCTGTCCAGGCCGAGATAGGAATACGAGGAGAAGTTGACGATCTCCCGGCCGTCGCGGTCGTGGACCTTCCCCTCGCGCATATCCGCCGCGACGATGTCGACCAGTCCGTGCGTTGTGCTGTCGTCCCAGAAAGTATTGCTCAATTGCAATTGCCTGCGAATATTGGCGAATTGGTGTGTGGCCATTCCCTATTCCTTCGGTGGCGAGGGCGCCGCGACGACGAGCACGTTCACGGCGGCGAGCAGAGTGATAGCGAGGGACCAGGCGAGCAGCCCGGTGAGCGCGGGGCCGGCCAGCGAGGCGACGCCCGCGAGGCCCTGCTGGATGAGCGCGCACCACGACACGGCGATCGCGCCTCCCGAGACGAGGTGGCTGACGGCGTGCGCGGCGCTGTTGGGGAACAGCGTGGCCTGGCCGAAGGTCGTCGTGACGTAGCCGGCGAGGAAGATCGGCAGCGCGATCGCCCGGTGCAGGTCGACCACCCAGACGACGGTGATGAGTATGCAACCGGCCAGCATGATCCACGCGCCCTGCCGCATCATGGCGCGCGCGCCCACTCGGCTCACCGCCCGCCGCACATAGGTGGCCCCGGCCAGATACGCCGCACCGTAGAGCACGCCGAACAGGCCGAACACCCACGGCGGCAGCGCGAATCCGTCCGCGAAGATGAACGCGGACTTCTGCTGGATCATGACGATCACGGCGAATCCGATACCGCCGGCGACGGCGGCGGTCACGAAGACCCGGTCGCCGAGCAGCCGGCGCGCCGTGCCCTTGACGGGCGGCCCCGGCTCCGGCGGCGGGAGCTCGACCCGCAGCGCGGCGGCCACCGGCACGACGGCGAGCGCGGCCAGCACGGCGAACCCGTACCGCCATCCGAGCGTGGAGGTGACGATGCCGCCGATCACCTGTCCGCCGCCCAGCGCGACGACGAAGGCCATGGACAACAGCGCCAGTTGCCGCGCCAGCTCGGCCCCGGTGAACAGGTCCTTCACCATCATTCGCCCGACGACCGCGATACCGCCCGCACCGATCGCCTGCACGACGCGCAGCGTGAGCAACTGCGGCGCGTTCACGATCAGCGCCAGCCCCGCACTGGCGAGAATGAAGCAGATCCCGGCCGCGACGAATGCGGGCACCCGCCCGAACCGCTCCGCCGCCCGCCCCCACGCGACCACCGGCAGCGCGGCGAACACCACGAACAAGGCCACGGACAGTTGCAGCGTGCCATCACCGGCCGCTATATCGGCGCCCAGCGCCGGCATGCCCGGAAGGTAGATGGTGGTCGCCATTTGGGCCACGATCACCGCGCCGCACGCGGTCGCGACCACCGCCCGGCGCGATGCCGTCACGGTCGCACCGATTTGCTGCCGCACAGTCAATTCATTCCCCTACGCCCACAGATGTGCGCCGCCATTGTTCGAGACAATGGCGGCGTCACTCGTCCGGATTTCGGATCCGCCCATCAGATTTACGCCGTCAAGGAAGACCTCGAACAGGGTTAGAATCGCCCTGATTCGTTCGGGGACAAGGGTTTTCAATTCGCGTTATCGCACCCCGCGATTGCGACGGGGGTCACGACCGGTCACACCTGTCCACGCGCGGGCCCGATTGGTTCACCGACGCCTATACCCACAGCCCGCGAAACAAGAGTCTGCTCACCCTGTTCGGGGCCGAACACACGCTCGGCGGTATCGCGGGTCACCAGGTCGCGGAGACTACCGATGAACACCCCGCGCGCCTCGCACTGGTGCACCGGGTCACCGCCGCGTTCCTGCGCAGCGCTCTCATTCCCGGGGACACCGCCTGGAAATCCGCGGCCACGACATTGGAGTCGGATCCCGACCCGCTCGGTGAACTGCGGACCAAGTAAAGGACTCGCTGCTACGGAGAGGTATTCGATGCTGCGGCCTCGGCCACCTGCCCGTTCATGCCGGCCTGCCCGCCGCCGCACGCGCGGCCAAAGCGTCGAGCACCTCGGCCCGGGCCGGCGGCACATCGATGTCCATGCGCACCAACTGTTTTCCCGCCGGGATGAATCCGAAGGTGAAGAACGAGCAGCAGTTCGATTCCCGTGCCGCCAGTTCCCGGGCGCGGGCTTCGGCGGCGGCGTCGAGGTCCAGCCGCAGCCGCGTGGGCGATACTCGTTCGATGCCTCGTAGCGCGTCACGGAACAGCGCGTCGAACTCGGCTACCCGCAGTGGCTGCTCGGCGGTCGGCAATGCACACGCGTCGACGGCCACCCATGCGCCGTCCGCATCGCCGGTGGCCGGCATTCGGGGTTCCTCGGTCATGACCGGCGCCTCCTGCCTCGTGGGAGCCCGAGACGGGCTCGCCGTCATTCGAGGCTAAGCCTGTACCCGGTACCGGATGCAACCTCGCAGCCGGGTACGGGCATCCCCGGTGCCGGAAGACCGCGCGAGCAGATCACTTCTATTTGCTCCCGGGGGTGTAGGGGATGCCGTCGGCGGCGGGGGCCACGGCTCGGCCTATGAAGCCGGCGACCACGACGAGGGTGACGGCGTAGGGGAGCATGCCGAGGAATTCGGTGGGGATGGGGTTGCCGGGCATGGTGTTGAGGAAACGTTGGAGGGCGCTGGAGAAGCCGAAGAGCAGGGCGGCGGTGAGGACGCCGAAGGGGTGCCAGCGGCCGACGATCATGACGGCCAGGGCTACGAAGCCCAGGCCCGCGGTCATGTTCTTGGAGAACGAGACATTGTTGGCGATGGTGAAGAAGGCGCCGCCGAAGCCGGAGAGGGCGCCGGCGGCGGTGACGTTCCAGAAGCGGAGGCGGTTGACATTGATGCCGGCGGCGTCGGCGGCGGCGGGATGCTCGCCGACGGCGCGGGTGCGCAGGCCCCAGCGGGTGCGGAAGAGCAGGAAGGAGACGGCGAAGACGCAGGCCAGGGCCACGTAGACGAAGATGTTCTGGTCGAACAGTACCGGGCCCAGGATCGGGATGTCGGCCAGGAAGCCCAGTGAGTCGCCGACCTTCTGGACGGTGGCGGGCTGGTTGAGGGAGCCGTCGGCGCGCATCAGCCGCTCGTAGAGGAAGCCGGTCAGGCCGAGCGCGAGCAGGTTGAGAATGATGCCGGTGACCACCTGGTTGACCTCGAAACGGGTGGCCAGCCAGGCCAGCAGCAGGGTCGAGCAGACGCCGCTGAGGGTGGCGGCCAGCATTCCGATGTAGGCATTGCCGGTGATGGAGGCCAGCAGCGCCGCGGTGAACGCGCCGGTGAGGAACTGGCCTTCGATACCGAGATTGATGACGCCGGAGCGTTCGGCGACGACACCGGAGAGCGCGCCGAAGATGAACGGCAGGGCCAGGAAAAGGGTTGTCGCCAGGACGAATTCGACGGGGAAGCCGACGCCCGGGGTGACGGTCCAGGACAGCGCGGCGATGACGAGGGCGGCGACCCCGCCGCCGATGAGGAAGTCGTCGGATCGCTGCAGGATTTCCTTCGGCACCAGCAGCAGGGCGGCTCCGGCAAGTGCCGCAAGGACACTCAGCGTCACGACCACCACGAGCGTGCCGACGGTCCAGCTCGCGTCGACGGTTTGGTCCAGCCGATAGGTGGTGGTCCGCCCGGAGTCGATCAGGGCCAGGCCCAGCCCGCCCAGGACGACGCCGAGGCCGATCAGACCGTACGCCGCCGCCGTATGCCGCCGGAGGGCCTTGTCCGACACCGCAATCTGCGGTTCGCTGCCGGTCGTCGCGTTCACCAGCCCCTCGCTTCCAGAGTATTGAGCCCGCCGCGCGGGGTCCGCAGCCGCAGCAGGGTTTTGACCAGCGCGGGCGCGGCGATGAACAGCACGATGACCGCCTGGAGCAGGGTGGACATCTCCACCGGGATGGCCGGCTGCATGTGCAGCGTGCCGGACTTCAGCGCGCCGAAAAGCAGTGCGGCGGCGACGATCCCGCCCGGATGCGCGCGCCCGAGCAGCGCCACCGTAATGCCGTCGAAGCCGTACTCCACCGCGGTCGTGGGATTCACGGTGTACGGGTTCAGTCCGAGCACCAAGGCCGCACCGCCGAGCCCGGCCAGTGCACCGGCCACGCCCATGGTGGTGGTGAAGGTGCGCCCGATATCCATGCCCGCGGTCTCGGACGCGTGGGCATTGGCGCCGACCGCGCGAATGCGGAAGCCGAAGGTGGATTTGCTCAGCAGCCACCAGATTCCGGCGGCCAGGGCGAGCCCGAGCAGCAGCCCGGTGCTCACCCGCAGACCCGATCCCGCCCAGCCGAGCAGCTGCGGCAGCCGCGCCGAGGTCTCGACCGGCTTGGAGACGAGTTCCTGGGAGGTGACCGAGTGAATGAAGGTGGTGCCCAGCGCCCAGATCAGGAAGTAGGCGGCGATATTGTTCAGCATGATCGACGAGATGACCTCGTGCGCACCGGTTCTCGCCTTCAGATAACCGGGTACCGCGCCGAGCAGCCCGCCCGCGAGTCCGCCCGCCAGCAGCGCCAGCGGAAGGTGCAGCAGCGCCGGGAGTTCCACCGCGAAGCCGACGATCAGCGCACCGAGCATGCCGAAGACGAACTGCCCCTGCGCGCCGATATTGAACAGCCCCGCCCGGAACGCGAGCCCGACCGCCAGACCGGTGAACAGCAGCGGGGTCGCGTAGGTCAGCGTCTCCGAGAGCGGTCGCAGGACCTGGGCCAGCGTGGCATCGCCCGCGAAAAACTGCTGCAGGCGGTGGAAATCGAGAATCGAGCCCTCGAACAGATCCTGATACGCCGTGCTGACGGCATACCAGGAGGAATTGAGCGCGTCGGCGGGCCGGGCGAACAGATAGCTCCAGGTGCCGCGCACGTTCGGATCGGAGACGATGATGAGCACCGCGCCGATGGCGAAGGCCAGCAGCAGCGAGTAGATCGTCACCATGACGTTGTTGGCTTCGGTCAGATAGCGAACGAAGGTGGGGCCGAAGCCCTTCCGGCTCGGCTCGGTATCCGCCTGGGTTTTCTCGGTTGTCGTGTTCACGCGTCGCCTGGGGAGGTCTCGGGCCGGTGACCGATCATGAGTTGTCCGATCTCCGATCTCGGGGTGTCGGGTGCCACTTCGCCTGCGATCCGGCCGTTGTAGATGACGGCCACGCGATCGGACAGGGCGAGAATCTCGTCCAGTTCCGCGGAGATGAGCAGCACCGCGGTGCCGGTGTCGCGTTCGGCCACCAGCCGGGCGTGGATGAACTCGATGGCGCCGATATCCACGCCGCGGGTCGGCTGCGCGGCCACGAGAACCTTGCGCGGACGCGAGAATTCGCGCGCGATGATGACCTTCTGCTGATTGCCGCCGGACAGCGCGGAGGCCCGCTCCTCGGGTCCCTGGGTGCGCACGTCGAACTCCGCGATGGATTTGGCGGCGAGCGCCCGCACCGCCTTGTCGTCGACCACGCCGCGCCGGGACAGCGGCGTCTCCCGGTACTGGTTGAGCACGATGTTCTCGGCGACGGTGAAATCGGCGACCAGGCCGTCGCGGGCCCGGTCCTCCGGGATGTACCCCAGCCCGGCCGCGATGCGCCGGTACGGGTGCCAGCGGGTGACGTCCGCGCCGATCATCTCGATGGAGCCGCCCGCCGGGGTGATGGTGCCGAGAATGGCGCGGCCCAATTCGGTCTGGCCATTGCCTTCCACCCCGGCCAGGCCCACGATCTCACCGGCGCGCAGGGTCAGGTTCAGGCCGTCCAGCACCGCGACGCCCCGATCGTCGAGCACGGTGAGATCCTTGATCTCCAAGGCGTTCCCGGCCGGCTGCGCCGGAGTTTTGTCGACGGTGAGCGACACCTCGCGCCCGACCATGGCGGCGGCCAGCTCGGCCTCGCCGTCCTCGGGCGAGGCTTCGGCGACCACCTTGCCGCGCCGGATGACCGTGATGGTGTCGGCGACCGCCTTCACCTCCTTCAGCTTGTGGCTGATGAAGATGATCGACATGCCCGACTTCGCCAGGTTCCGCATGATCGCCAGCAGTTCGGCGACCTCGGTGGGCGTGAGCACCGCGGTGGGTTCGTCGAGGATCAGCAATTCGGTGTGCCCCGACAGCGCCTTGACGATCTCCACCCGCTGTTGCACACCGACCGGCAGATTTTCACAGATCGAATCCGGATCGAGCGCCAGGCCGTAGCGCTCGGACACCTCCCGCACGGCCCGGTGCGCCGCGGCGCGATCGAGAATCCCGGCCCGGGCATGCTCGCGCCCGAGCTGGACATTGTCGGCGACGCTGAACGGGCCGACCAGCTTGAAATGCTGGTGCACCATGCCGATTCCGGCCGCGATGGCATCGCCGGGCGAACGGAACCGCACCGGCGCGCCATCGATCAGGATCTGCCCGTCGTCGGGTTCCAGAATCCCGTACAGCATGTTCATCAGCGTGGATTTGCCCGCGCCGTTCTCGCCGAGGATGGCGTGGATCTGGCCCGGCTCCACCACCAGGTCGATCGCGTCATCGGCGACGAAATCGCCGAACCTCTTGGTCAGGCCGCGTAGTTCGAGGCGCATACGCTACGGCTTCGGGGCTGCCGGCGAGGAGACCGTCACCGTGCCCGCCACGATATCGGCCTGCAATTGCTTCAGTTCCTGCTTCAGCGCGTCGGGGACCTTGCTGTCGAAGTCGTAGAACGGCGCCAGCGCGACACCCTGATTGTTCAGCGTGCCCACATAGCGGCCGTCCTTGGCGCCGCCGGTGAAGGCATTGTCGATGGCCACCCGGATCGCCGAGGAGATGTCCTTCATGGACGAGGACAGCATGATCTGCTTGTACTCCGGAACCGCCTGGTAGCCGTCGGAATCCACCCAGATCATGCTGGCATTGCCGGCGTCCTTGATGGCCGAGGCGCCACCGAGGCCGACCGGCCCGGCGACCGGGTGGATCACATCGGCGCCCTGGGCGAGGAAGTTCTCGGTCAGCGACCGGCCGGCGCTGGTGTCGTCGAAATTGCCGGTGAACGAGCCCTTCTGGGCCTGGGTGTCCCAGCCGAGGACCGTGGTCGTGGTGTTGTGCGCCTGGTTGTACTTGGCGACACCCGCGGCGAAACCGTCCATGAAGATGGTGACCGCCGGAATCTGCATACCGCCCCAGGTGGCGACCTTCCCGCTCTTCGTGGTGCCGGCCGCGAGGTAGCCCGCCAGGTACGAGGACTGGGCCGCGTTGAACTCCATCGAGTACACATTGGGCAGGTCGACGTGGGAGTCCACGATCGCGAAGCGCTTGTCCGGATTCTCCTTGGCGACCGTGGCGACCGCATCCGCCATCAGGCCGCCGACCCCGATGACCAGACCGCAGTCCGCGTCATCGGCGGAGGCCCGCAGGTTGGGCTCGTAGTCCGCGGTGCTGTTGGACTGCCGGTAGCTGCCGGAGATCTCCTTGTTGGCGTCGACGGCCGCCTTCACGCCGTTCCAGCCGGATTCATTGAACGACTTGTCGTCCACGCCGCCCGCATCGGTCACCATGCAGGCCCGGAACCGCGTGTCGGCGGCGCCGTAGACATTGCCGGATCCCTTCGAGCCCTGGTCGGCCGGGGGCGAACCGCAGGCGGACAGCAGCGCGAGCGCGATGGCGACACCGCCGGCGATGACGGTTCTCGAGGCAGTGGCAGATCTCATCTGCTCACATTTACCCGATCTCCGGTTTGCTGGATTGAGTTTGAAACATTGATTTACAGAAAGTCGGCTTGCCGGGCGGGTGCACCGCCGTCGACCGGGGCTCCGCGGCGGCCGGGCGCCGGCGGCCGTCATCACATCACTAATCGATCATCGGGTGCTCTTTCGGCAATCATCGCCGGCCGCGTCGAACTGTAACCCGTTTTACGCTGATCGGGACCGCCTTCGACCGCACCGCGTCACGCTAATCGTGGCTGAATAGCCTTGGGGGACAAGATGTCTCGTGCGGCAGGTGCGGCCGATCCACGACCGATTGGGATATCGAATGAAATTCCGCAGCACCACCGCGGCTGCCGTACTGGTTGTCGGCGCGCTGACCGCCGGTCTGGGGACCGCGCATGCCGAGCCCGCAGCCCCCGCAGCCCCCGCCGATCCGGGGATCAAATACTCCCTCAAGGTGGTCGACAAGACGGTTGTCGCCGCGCTGCGGGGCGCGAAGTTCACGGTGAGCGAGCAGGACGGCGCGACCCCCGACGCCCCGAAGACCCAGGTCGCCAACATCATGGACGAGAACGGCGCGACGGTGGTGTCGATGCCGCTCGACTACCGGATCGGGGACGTCCAGGTCCCGATCACGGCGGTCACGAAGAACGACGACACGGTTCTCGAGATCACCCCGGCGAAGCCGGAGGGGGTGCAGATCCCCACGCAGCCGCTCGCGGTCAAACCGATCGCCTCGCCGGCGGAGGATCAGAAGGCGCTGAACGAATTCAGCGGCAAGCTCTCGGTCGCCGGTCAAGTCGGCGCACTGGTCGGCAGCATTATCGGGTTCATCGTCGGCTGCGTCGCCACCATCATGGTCGGCTGCATCCCGGGCGGAGTCGCCGGTGTGCCCGCGGGCGGCATTATCGGCGGCCTGGTCGCGGGCGGCCCGACCCTGGTCGCCGCGGGCATCGACCTGCTGAACACCTGGCAGGCCGCCCCGGGCACCTCCAAGTGGGCCGACCCCCAGCCCCAGCCCGCCCCGCAGAACTGACCGCACGCCGCCGCGAACGGCGAAGACTGTCCGAGAAGCCCTCCGGAAACACGGAGGGCTTCTCCGTTTCGACCAGCGTCGGCGGAAGGCCATCGAATAGGGCATTCATCGGATAGTGCGGTCCCCGGCCCGCGCCATACGTTGAAGCCGCAGCGCGGGATAGTCGAATCCATTTCCGGAACAGTGCTTTCGGGCCGCTGAGCTGGAGGTATCCGCCGATCATGACACGCATGCCCGAATCCTGCGCCACTCCGCTTCGCCGGGGAATCCAGGGGAGGACCACCGCCCACCGTCTCGCGGCGGTACTGGGTGTCGCGGCCATAGCGCTCACGGCCTGTGCCACCGACTCGACGGGCGGCGCACCGGCCCCGGGCGGGACCACCTCGGTGAAGAGCACCCCCGGTGCACCCACGACCGTCCAGGACGACAGTGGCGCGGCCGCACCGGATCCCACCGAAGCCGACACCGGCACCACCGCCCCCGGCAGTCCCGCAGCATCAGCCGTGGATTCCCCGGCCGGCACCTCCTGGGACCCTTGTTCGCTCCCCGAATCAGACCTCGCCGCAGCGGGATTGGATACTTCCACCGAGACGCGAGTATCCGGTTCGAAGTACCCGGCCTGCACCTGGCAATCCACCGACGGAACCTTCGAAACGACCATCGTGGCCTCCGGCGATTCGATGGACGCGGTCCTCGAGCCCGGCACCTTCCACGACCTCAGGCGCACCGAGTACTACGGCCGCCAGATGGTCGTATTCCGCTCGGTAGCCGACTCCAACCAACTCGGCTGCCACATCGCCACCCCGGCCGGATCCGGCAGCATCGTCTTCACCGTCCGCCGCGCGAAAGCCGGCACGGCCAATGCCTGCCACGACGTCCAGCGAGTCGGCGCCGCCCTGTTCAACTCCCTGCCCTGACCGACCAGCGCGTCAGAGAGGTTTGCAGATGATGGAGGCGAAGCCGATCCGGTCCGCGCGCATCTTCCGATAGACCGAGTTCCGGAAGTTCGGGCGCATCAGGTCGAGCACGAATCCCGCCAGTGTGCCGGGTAGCCGCACCTGGTTGATGAAGACGTACGGGCTGGTGTCGATGGGGCCGAGCAGTGCGATGTCGTCCACCTCGGCGTCATGGGTGAACCAGCCGGCGACGGAGTCGAAGTATCGCAGCGCGCGGTCCGGGTCGTCGGAGGTGAAGTGGTTGAACAGGAAGGTGCCCGACGGCGAGCGGTCGATGTCGCCGAGGCGGCGGATATTGCGAGCGGCCATGACGAAGTCGGGGTTCAGCTGCTGAAACGCCGGAGCGGCTTGCACTTCCGCGATCGTGTCCGGTGTGGTGGTCTCGATCAGGACGATCACGTCGAAGCGGGGGCTCTCCACGAACGGCTGGATCGCGACCGCCCGGTAGACCGTGGCCCCGATCACCTCATCGAGCGCCTTCAGCTGCTGGGTCAGATCCCGGTACCGGCTCAATGCCTGGCGTCGCCGGGAACTGCGGGGCACGAAGGGAACTCGGCGCGGTGGGTCCACGCGGAATCCGGCATAGAGGTAGCCGTAGGGGGAGGTCTCGACGTACGGCGCGGGCGGGTTCGTGTGTGTCCGCTGGTTGGTGCTCATGGGGTCCTTCTTTCGGGTATAAAATAATCGATCGATCGATTAATTCTATCTCCGCCGAAGGAGGCATGGAAGCCCGATGACGACACCACGGCGCGGGCCGGGCCGGCCGCGAAAAGTGGACGCCGGCGATACCAAAGCCGCCCTCATGTCCGCCGCCCTGCGGCTGTTCGCCCGCAACGGCTACGCGGGAACCTCGATCCGGTCCATCGCGCGCGAGGTCGGATTGAGCGAGAGCGTCCTCTACGCGCACTTCGCCGGCAAACAAGCGATATTCGATGCGGTCCTATCCGCGCTCGGCCCCAAGAACCCGCTGGACATCACGGCCCTCGGCTCCTCCGCCCCCGCCGAGGACGACCCGCCCCACTACCTCCGCGAACTCGTGCGCGCTTCGCTCGAGGAATGGGAGCAAGACGACGCCAGGCTGCTGATCAGCATGATGGCTCGCGACGGCCTGCTGCACAGCTCCGCCGTGCGCGATGCCGTCTCTGCCATGAGAACCCAGGTGAGCCTGCTGTTCGACCGCTGGATCACCGCCGGCCTGATCCCGGCGGATCTCGCCGCCCCGGAAGACCTCGCCATGTCCTTCACCGGCTTCATCGGCCTGACCCGCATCCTGCACCTGCACGCCGAGGCAACGGACCAGGATCGCGCGCAGGCCCGCGACGAGATCCGCCGCCACACCGAGACCTTCATCCGGGTCACCTTCCGGGACTGACATCGGGTGCTATGGGTTTTCGTCGATGATCTCGCCGGTGAGCGCGGACGCCTCCAGCATCAATGCCTCGGTGGCGTCGACGAGCGGGACGCCTTGCGCGGCGGCGATCGCGGCCAGCATGTTCTCGGCGCGGTCCCAGCGCCAGGTGTCGAGGTAGGTGCCGTCCTCGAGCCGGGTGAGCCGGGTTTCGGTCAAGCCCGGATTGGCGAGACGGATGCCGTCGATGAGAGTTCTCCGTTGTGCCAACAGGTTTTCGAGATCGGCACGGGCTACTCGGAATCTGTGCATTCTGACCACGGCCATACCAGCGCTCTCGCTCCTTCGGGTCTTGTCGTGCGGACGAGAACCAGCCTCACATCGGCGGCGGGCGGAGAGAAGTGTGCCGGGCACCGATCGTGCATGCATCCGGCAGCGTGGAACCGTGCAGAATGCACGAGTCAGCAGGGCACCGCGGCCTCGAGACGGAACTCGCCATCGCTGGTCGAGGTCGTGAAGGACCCGCCCGCACCGAGCACCCGGGCGCGCATGTTCCGCAAGCCCTGTCCCGACCCGTCCGCCGCCGTCGCGCACACACCGTCGTTGTGAATATTCAGCTGTACATTCTGATTTCGGCTTCGACAGTAGATCTCGACGCGCGTCGCGGTGCTGTGGCGCAGCACATTGGTCACCGCCTCCCGGACGACCGGAGCGAGCACGGTGTCGGCCCGTTCCGGCAGATCGTCGTCGTAGTCGACGCTGACGTTCGCAATGGCGGTGGCGAGTATCGCTCGGGCCGAATCGAATTCGCGCCGTAGCGAGAGGGCGGCGCGATCGTCGGTGAGGGCGAGCGCCTCGAATTGCGCATCGGCCGCGATGCGCAGGGCCTGGTCGATCTCGGATGCCGCGCGGCGCGGGTCTCGCGAGATCAGTTCGCCGATGAGATCGCATTTCAGCGCCAGCACGGCCAGCGTCAAACCGAGCAGATCGTGGATATCGCGAGCCAGGCGCAGGCGTTCGAGTTGTGCTGTCCGAGCGGCCAGCTCGGTTCGTGACCGGTTCAGCTGCACCGAAAGCTGGTGGAATCGAGAGAGTCCGAAGAGAACCAGAGTCGTCTGCAGAGCGAGCAGAACCCAGCCGGTTCGGTCTGTCAGCGCGCCGGTCGGTTCGGTGAAAACCGCGCGCAGCGCGAAGAACCCGACCGCTGCGACCGCCCAGGACAGGCGCTCGCGCAGCAGCGCGGCCGCGGCGAGCAGGCTCAGCCACGAGCACCAGGCCGGACCGAGCCACAGCAGCGGAATCAGGGCGAGCGTCAGCTGAGCCCACAGCAGCGGCACGGCGAAGCGCACCCAGACGACCTGCGCCAGTAGTAGCGCGGAGAAGGCGAGCCCACCGGCGGCGTTCAACACCTGGTACTGCGGGACCTCCATGACCTGATTGGCGCTGATCGCCAGCAGGCTCGCCACCAGTGCGATCAGTGTCAGCCGGGGAGCCAATCGCGCCACCGGCGCGCGGTCTCTGGCGGGCCGGTCGAGATCATGCTGGGCCGCCGCGATGCGGCGCATCATGGCGACGATCGTGCGCGTACGGTCGGCCACATCGTCGGCCGTGCGAATCGCTCGGTCCGGCGAATCCGCCATATCGCGTCGCACCAGGTACAGGCGGTCCGTCACCACGAGGAGCTGTTCACCCAGCCCGGCACGGAGGTCCCGCGCGACGCGGAATCGCTCCTCGGCGCGAATGACTCGTGTCAGGTCCTCCTGTGTCGAGCCCAGTTGGTCGACCAGGTCCGGCAACCTCAGCAGGCTACTGAGCACCAGGCCGACGGCGGCTGTCCCGACAGCGGCGTGCAGGTACGCCGTGCCGCTCGCATGCAGCCCATGGTCGAGGGGGCCGGCCGCCAAGGTCACCACGCCGAAAGCGAACCACCGCGAGCGCCGTCCGGGCGCCAGGGCGATGGTGGCGGCCAGCAGGCCGTCGAGATCGACTGCGGCCGAGCCGAGGACCGCGATCGGCAGGTAGGTCGCCGCGACCTGCGCGACCAGGACGGGCCGGGTCGGGCCCGGCCACCGATGTGCCATGACCAGCAAGGCGGCCTGCGCGAGGGCGCAGCAGGCAGTAGCAATGCCGTTCCCGCCGAAAACCACCGGGAGGACGCACGGGACCAGGAACAGGTACCCGATCGACCTGGAGAGCAACGACACGCGATGATTGCATACCGTTCGGCCTGTCCTTAGCAAATTGAACAGCTCATGGGGGCAGGCCGCGGTGAGGAGAGGTATCAGATGATCAGAATACTGATCGCCGAGGACATGCGACTGCTGCGCGAAACCCTGGTGGCGTCACTGGAATTGGAGGACGACCTTGTGGTGGCCGCTGTTCTGGAGGAGGGCGGATCCATTGCGGCCACGGTGGCCGCCGAGAACATCGATCTTGCCATCCTCGATATCGATCTGCCGGGCAAGGACGGACTCACCGCCGCCGCCGAGATCCGCCGCGACCACCCGGAATGCCGGGTGCTGGTGCTGACCTCGCTGGCGAGTCCCGGCCACCTCAAGCGCGCCATCGATATCGGCGTCTCCGGATTCGTGCTCAAGGACAGCTCACGCCGGGATCTGCTGCGCGCGGTCCGTACCGTCGCGGCCGGCGGCAGCATCCTCGATCCCGGACTGGCCTTCACGACCCTGCGCGGCCCGGCAAACCCGCTGACCGACCGCGAGATCGATGTCCTGCGCTGCCTCGCCAGCGGCGCCGACCCGAAACAGATCGCCGCGCAACTGCATCTGTCCTACGGCACGGTCCGCAACTACCTCGCCGCCGCGGCGGCCAAACTGCAGGCGCGTACCCGAGTCGACGCCGTGCGCATCGCGCAGCAAGCCGGCTGGCTCTGATCCCCGCGCAATGTGCACCGACGAGCCATGCGTTTTGCACGGCTCGGCACTATCGAATGCATGTCGAGATCATGACTCGGCGCACTACAGCGCGCTGTCCCGCGATGTGACGCTTTTCCTTGTTCGAAAACGGACGCCGAGGCGCCTGCCTCGGCTTGCAAAGGAATGGTCTCTCATGAACATCGCGTACCACGTCGTCGGAGTCGTCGCGGCCCTGTGGGTCGGTTTCTCCGGCTTCTCCCTGTTCACCAAGAAGCAGTTCGTGGTCGAACCGCTCCAGCAGTACAACGTCCCCGAGTCCTGGTGGAACTGGCTGGCTCTGGCGAAATCCGCGGGCGCCCTCGGTCTGATCGTCGGCTTCGTCATCCCCCCGATCGGCATCGCCGCCGCGTTCTGCCTCATCGCCTACTTCCTGCTCGCCTCGGCCACGTCCATCCGGGCCGGTCACGCGGGATCGGCCATCTTCCCGGTGCTCTACCTTGTCCCCGCCGCTGCGACGGTGGCCCTCCAGTTCGCCAAGTGACGCCTGTTCGAGCTGCGCCAACGAAGGGAACGACATGCCGAAAGCGGTCATAGTCGGTGGTGGCATCGGCGGTCTGGCGACCGCCGTCGCGTTCACGCGCCGGGGCTGGGAGGTCGAGGTACTGGAGCGATCGGCCCGGATCGCGGAGGTTGGGGCGGGATTATCACTGTGGCCCAACGCATTTCGGGCATTGGATGAGCTGGGCCTGGGTGCCGAGATCCGCGGCCGGGCACAAGAGGAAGGCTCCGCGGGGATTCGGGACAACACGGGGCGTTGGCTTTCCCGGACCGACATCGAGGCCGTCCGGGTCCGATACGGCAGTCCGCTCCTGATGCATCGCGCCGACCTGCTCGATATCCTGCGTGCATCGATACCGGAATATGCTGTGCGGACTGGGATTTCGGTATCCGCGGTGCGGGCGGACGGCACCGCGGAGCACTCGGCGGGGACCTCGGCCGGGGATGTGGTCGTGGGCGCCGACGGTATTCGCAGTGTGGTGCGACGCGCGGTCTGCGGCGCGATCGAACCCCGCTACAGCGGATACACCGCATGGCGAGTGGTGGTCGACCCCCGCGAGCCGGTCGGCGATATGGGGGAAAGCTGGGGTCGGGGCGAGCGCTTCGGCTACGGCACCCTCCCGGACGGCAGGGTCTACTGCTTCGCCACGGCCGACATGGCCGCGGGAACCGCGGGCGGTGGGCTATCGGAAATGCGCGCCCGGTTCGGTTCCTGGCACGAGCCGATCCCCGCGCTGCTGGCGGCGGCCGACGACACCGCGATCCTGAAGCATGATCTCTACGACTTGCCGCCCCTGAAAACCTATGTCGCGGGACGGATCGCACTGCTCGGTGACGCCGCGCACGCGATGACCCCGAACCTGGGTCAAGGCGCCTGCCAGGCGCTCGAGGATGCGGTCGTGCTGGCCCGGGTCGCGGCCGAGGACGGCGATCTGACACGCTACGACGCGCAGCGCAGGCCGCGCACTCAGATGATCGTCAAGCGTTCCCGTGTCATCGGTGCCGTCGGTCAGCTCTCTTCGCCCGTGGCGGTGCTGGCGCGCAACGCACTACTGCGGTTGACCCCGTCCTCGGTGCAGTTGAAATCACTCGCCCCCGTCCTCGACTGGGAGGGCTGACGGGAAGCAACCCGCGGATCTGCGGCAAGTGGCGCCGGCACGGGTTTCGCCCCGGCGGACTGTGGAAAGCTGGGGACGTGAATCTCCTGACGGATGCCACCTCGCCGTACCTGCGTCAGCACGCCGACAACCCCGTGCATTGGCGGGAATGGAACGAGGGCGCGCTGGCGGAAGCACGGGAGCGGGATGTGCCGATCCTGCTGTCCATCGGGTACGCGAGTTGCCACTGGTGCCACGTGATGGTTTAAGGTTACTAGCTGCATTTACGCAGGTAGATTTCGTATTTGGACGGTCCGGGTGTGCAGTCAGGGCGATTCGAACGGCATCCACGACCGGTCGAGCGCGGTCGCAGGTTCGGTTCATCGGCGGGGCACGATATGGAAGGGAACAACACCGACCGGCATCTTCTTGTCGGAAAGCTGGTCATCGAAGCCGATTTCACCCTGAGCAGCAGCAAGGGCTAGGAGGTCGTCGGCGCGACTTCCTAGACGGTGTGCGGCGGAATGCGGGTTCGGGTGGGCTATCTATGTCTGGCGTGATGCCTGCCATTCAGACATCCTGAAATCTATAGCCGAGTTGAGTGTATGGCAGGCTGATCTGTCACTCCTGGGCCGCCGCCGATTCATCAGCGGGGCTGGGATGCGGCCCTCGATTGGGCGTTCTCGTTGCGAAGCACGAACTTGCCGGGGACGCCATTTTCCTTGTCCTTGAACGCTTGTGGCGCATCGGTGAGGGGGTAGAGGACGGGGGCGGGGAGAGTGATCTCACCGGCGGCGAGGCTGCGGGCCAATTCGATGAGCTGGGTGCGATTCGGTTCCACGATGAAGTAGACGGCGCGACCGGCAGGAGGTTGGGTTGCGGGCGGAGCGGCGATGGAGACGAGCGTGCCGCCCGGTGCGACGAGCGCGGTGGATTGGGCCAGGATCTCGCCGCCGATCATGTCGAAGACCAGGTCGGCGGTGCCATTGAGCGCGGCCAGGGGTTGCTCGGCCAGATCGAGGAATGTTGTTGCGCCGCAGTCCACTACGAGTTTCCGGTCGTGCGCGCGACCGGTGCCGATCACCTCCGCGCCTGCGTTGCGGGCTATTTGGACTGCCAGCTGGCCGACCGCGCCGCCTGCCCCGTGGATCACCACGCGCTGGCCTGCGGTGAGTCCGCCGTGGACCATCAGCGCCTGCCAGGCGGTCAGGCCGGACATGGGCAGCGCGGCCGCCTGGGTGTGCTCGACTCCGTCCGGCACCAGGGCGAGGTCGCGGGCTTCGACGGCGACGTATTCGGCGGCGGCGCCGTCGCGGTAGCGGTCGATCATGCCGAAGACGCGGTCGCCGACGCGCAGATCGCTGGGGTTGGTGCCGAATCCGAGTTCGACCACCACGCCGGAGACGTCGCGGGCCGGGATGGCGGGCGAGCGGTCTCGTCCGGCGCGGTCCACATAGGTGGGCTCCCAGTCCAATTCGCCGGGGGTGAACGCGGCGGCGTGCACCTCGATGATGACGTCGCCGACCGAGGCGCGGGGGTAGGGCGTGGTCTCGATCATCATCTCGGCCGCGCGGCCGGGCCGGGGCATGCGGGCGGCGTTCATGGTTGTGCGGGACATTGTTTCTCCAGATCGATTGTGGTGTAGCGATTTCCGGTCGTGGGTGTCAGCGGGACAGCCACCCGGCGAAGCGGTTCGTCAGGAAGGGCATGATGCCCCATACCATGGCCGCGACCGCCACCGGCAGAATGCAGGCCAGCCGCAGGGGCGTCGGGAAGCCCTCCAGCAGCGGGGCGGTCACGGTGATCAGCACCGTCAGCATCGGGTAGGGCCCGATCAGGGTCAGCAGCCAGAACTTCCACTTCGGCGGGTGCGCGGCCCCCCCGCTGCCCGTCGCGTCATCCCGTCCCGCCCGAATTTCCCCGCTCGCCGACATGGCCGTTCCTCTCCTCTGGTTTCGCTTTCATGACGTAGACGAGGCAGCTAGCGCAGGTGTGACAGTGCGCCCCCTGTGGCCGGCTTCAGCCGAGGACCGGGAAGTTGCTGCGCAGCACACTCTGGGGATCGTGCTGCTGTTTGATCTCGCGCAGCCTGGCGAGGGCGGGTTCGGGGAAGGCGTTCGCTGCCCGTTCATTGGGGTTCAGGAAGCCGAATGGCTTGTGGCCGGTCGCACGGTCGCCGAGCGCGTCGACCAACTTCTGCTGCTGGTCGGCGATGTCGCTGGTGATCTCGGTAGTGAGCGGCAGCCCGAACAGGTAGAGCAGATAGGGTTGGGCGATCGGGCCCTGCGGGGTGCTCGACGGCCGGGTGAGCGCGCCGCCCAGATGACGCAGCTGCACCAGCAGCAGCGGTGAGATCGGTTCCGCCAGTAGTGCTTTGACGGCGACGTCATCGAGATCGGTGAGCAGTTCCGCGCGTGAGCTGCCCGGTCCGGGATCGGTCGGATCGTTGGAGACCGCGCCGAGTTCGGCGACCGGTAGCGTGCGCAGGCTCTCCGCCAGCGGCGCACCGACAGCGGTGAAGGGGCGCAACAGCTCTCGCGCTTCCTCGGCCCGGCCCAGATAGGTGGCCTCAACCGACACCATGGGCGCCGAGCCGGGGAAGTGCACCAGATCCAGCCACACGCTCAGCTCGTCCGGCGCGGTCGCGGTGATTTCCCGGAAGGCGTGCACGGCCGCGGCGGTGTGCTCCGCGGGCCACAGCAGGTTGCCGCCGAACAGATCCGGCGCAGGATGCAGATCGAATTCAATGGCGGTGACGATGGCGAAGTCGCCGCCGCCACCACGCAATGCCCAGAACAGGTCCGGATTGATCTCGGCTGTTGCGCGCGCCCGGGTGCCGTCGGCGGTGACGACGTCGAACGCGGTGACGCTGTCGGCCGCCCACCCGTAGCGTCGTGAGAACCAGCTGAGCCCGCCGCCGAGGGTGTATCCTGCGACGCTCACCACCGGTGAGCTGCCCGCGAGCCCGGTCAGGCCGTACGGACCGGCCTCGGCCAGCACCGCGCCCCAGGTGACACCGGCGCCGACGCGTGCCGTGCGCGCGAGGGAGTCGACGCTCAACTCGGTGAGCCGGTTGGTGCGCAGCAGGATGACACCATCGGTGTCGCCGCTCGCGCCGTGCCCGCTCGGTTGCGCCGCGACGGTCAACCCGCGCTCGGCCGCATAGCGCACCAGCGCGGCCACATCCTCGGCGTCGGCGGCCTCGACGACCGCGAGGGCGGATTGCTTGACGGCCCGGTTCCATGGCAGCCGTGCCTGGTCGAAGCCCGCGTCCTCAGCCAGCAGCACGCTGCCGCGCACGGCGGCGCGCAGGTCGGAGAGTTGTCCCATGGTGGTGATTCCTTGTTCGGAGAGGGCTCGACACCGGACGTGAGCGTGACGAATTACGCCCGGCGAGAGGCGTGGTGCGATCGGGTATGGACGCGGACAGCTGCGCCGTCCTCGCCAGAACGTAACGTAACGTAACGTTCTGAGGCAGCAGTATTGGGCACCCCGGACCTCTTGTCAAAACGAAACGTTACGTTCCTGAGTTAGGCTGCCCACATGTCCGAACGCAGCGCCCGGTCCAGGGCAACCATCCTGAAGGCGGCGCGCGAGCTGGTTCAGGAACGTGGCTACGGCGCGGTGTCCATGGACGGGATCGCGGCCAGGGCCCGGGTCGGCAAGCCGACGCTGTACCGGTGGTGGCCGTCGAAGGCGGCGCTGATCCTGGCCGCGGCACTCGAGGAAGCGGGCGAGGTCTTCGTGGTGCCCGACACCGGCGATATCCGCGCCGATCTGAGCACCCTCGTGGTGCGGGCCTGCGAGGTCCTCGGGGATGACGACCTGCGCCCGCTCTTCGCCGGGGTGGTCGGCGCGGCGCAGAGCGATCCACCGACGAACGCCGCGGTCAAGGAAATTCACCACGCGCTGCGCGGCCCGAACCAGGAGCGCATCATCGCCGCGCAGCTCGCGGGCGAGCTGCCGCAGGGCGATCCCGAGCTGCTGGAGGACATGCTGGTCGGGGCCATGTGGTACCGCACGCTGATCACCGGCGGGCCGATCGATCGCGCCTTCGCCGATACGGTGGTCGCCAAGGTTCTCGGCGAACCGACCACATAGCCGAAACCGCCCGACCCGCAACTCCCGCAACCGAATTCCCGCCGTCGATAGCGGGTCCGACCGTCGGTGTGCTCGCAATCCGCGTGATCATGGCTGGAAGATTCCTCCACTACCTCGTGCGCCGTGTCCCAATCAGAAGTAGTGCCACAGCGAGCGGTGAACAATGCCCGAATCGGCAATGGTCGTTACGCACGGCGCAATGATCGGATGCCGACTCCTCGGGGAACGCGTCGACCCGCGCGCATGCCAGTGGCAGTGGGCAGCGCCGTGAATCACAACGGTTGAGACACACCGACTTTCACCGCCGCAGCGTTGAACGCCCGAACGCACGCGGTTTCTCTGCATGCGCGCCAGGCAAAGCCTCGTTCAATGGGTGGGGCGTCCTCGATCGGCAGGTACACGACATCCGGGCGCGGGTGATACCGGATCGCCTGCGCGCCGAGGATGAACGCGCCTTCGCCCGCCCCGACCCGGGTCAGGATCTCCTCACCGCTGTAGGCCACCCCGCAGTGCGCGATCGGCCGACCGCCCGGCGTCTGTCGGGGCGCGCGATCCTCGACCATCGCCGCCGGTAGCGACCCGGGCATGCGAAACAGACCGACCTCGGCCAGATCCTCGGTGGTAATCGACTCCCGAGCCGCGAGCGGATGCCGCGCCGACACCGCCAGCATCCGCCCCTCGCTGATGAGTACCGGCCCGATGACGAAATCGGGCTCGCCCACCGGCCTCCCGATCAGCACCATGTCGTACCGATCGCTGCGCCATCCGGTGACCCCGTCGCTCATGTGCAGTTCGCGAATCCGCACCTCCACACCGGGGTGATCCACCCGGAACCGCTGGGCCACAGCCAGAATCATCCGCCCCGCACCCGGGCTCCCGAATCCGATGCTGAGCACACCCTCGATCCCGCGCCCAGCCCGTACCGCCTGCTTCACGGCCTGCTGAATCTGATCGCATCCCGGCCGCAACTCCTCCAGCAGTCGCCGCCCTATCGGCGTCAGCGCCACCTGCCGACTGCTGCGCTCGAACAGGGGCGCACCGATCCTGCGCTCGACCGACTGCAGGGTCCGGCTCACCCGGCTGGGCGAGACCCGCAACCGGTCGGCCGCCCGCCCGAAATGCAGTTCCTCACCCAATGTCAGCAGCACTTCGACCTCATGCCGCTCCACGGCACCGCTCCCGATCCATGTCCGCGGAATCGTTGCGCGAGCCGAAACGACCATTGCCGATTCCATCGTTGTTGCGCGCCAACGCCGTTGCTACTTCTTGACCTCGGTATCTGTTCCATCCCCCGGAGGAATTCCCCCACCCATGCTCACCCCCATCGCCTACGGGCTTGCCGCCATCCTGGTCGTTTTCATTCAGCTGGTCGGGCTTCGCTTCCTGCTGCAACCCCAGGCCGCAGCCACCGGATACGGCGTCCCCGCAAAGCTCGACGGCGACTCCGCCTACCTCACGATCAAAGGCTTGCGCGACATCACCTCCGGTGTCATCGGCGCAGCCCTGCTGCTTTTCGCCGACGCCGACGCCGTGGCCTGGTACATGCTGGCCGTAGCCCTCACCCCATTCGGCGACACCATCATCGTGCTCCGCCACGGCGGCACCAAAGCCGCGGCCTTCGGCATCCACTTCGCGACAGCCGTGATCGTCGTGCTCAGCGCCGCCCTGCTCTTCGCAGCCTGATTCCCGGAGCTCGTCGTGCAGAAAATCTATTACGCCGCACACACTTACATGATCGCCGGTCTCATCAGCGGACTGTTCTACCGCGAATTCACCAAACTCGAGAACTACACCGGCGACACCCAGCTCTCCATCGTCCATGCACACCTGCTCGCCCTCGGCATGCTCTTCCACCTCATCCTGCTCGTCCTGGAAAAACAGTTCGCACTCTCGGCGAGCCCCCTGTTCACCTGGTCCTACTGGACCTACAACGCCGGAGTGACCCTCACCGTCACCCTCATGACCATCCACGGCTGCCGGACCGTCCTCGGCCACGAAACAGGCGCCACAACAAGCGCTCTCGCCGGCCTCGGCCACGTCGTCCTCACCATCGGCCTGATCCTGTTCTTCATCAACCTCGGCAAGCGAATCACCGAACACAACGGCCGTCCTTCCTCGATCGCGATCCATGCACAGCAGGATGACGAGACGACCGCTCGAGGTGTGACAACGTAGCCTGCCGCTGACCGGGCGGTCCGGACAGGCTGCTGAGGCCCCTTCCGAAAATGCGCTCTGAGCCGGGGTGCTAGCTGACAGCAACCCCCTAGGATGCGAACCTGCGACACGCGACCTGCCCTTCTTGGTCACGCAGATCTGCCTGCGAAATCAGAACCATTGTCTGACCTGGACGAATGACGATTCCAGGAGCGCCCTCGGCAATGCGCACAGAATATGGGCAACTGGAAAGCGCCTGGTCATCGCGGATTTCTATCTGACAGTGCGGGTCCGCTAGCCATTTGTCTACGGCAAACGGCCGATCAGATGTGACGGTCCGGCGAATCAGGCCGCGCCGCCGACGAAAACGTGGGATTTCCGGTCGGGGCCATCGCCGGGCTGGTCAGGGCAGTGGATCGACGATACGAAGCTCGGCTGACGCGTAGTCGTAGGCGATGTTGATCACCTCTTCATCCGAGCCGAAGCGGACCGCGCGCAATACTCCGAGGCCGTCGATCATGGTGATCAAGGCGCGGTAGGCGAGTCGCCTGACGAGACAGCGGTTGGAGTTCGGCACGGATGGCTGCGGATTGGGCTCTGTTGAATAGCGACAACCTTGAGGGATTGTCGACTGAGCCCCGACCCGAAGGGCAGCGTAGTAAAAGGTTCGGGGCGGCTGAAGCGCCCAGGCTGGTGTCGTTCGGTTGGGGTTGGGGGTTGTTGAGGTGATGGCGCACTACTCTTCATGTGATGGCGCACGAGCCTACGGCACGATACTGGGACGATTGTGCCAATCCATCAGGTTCCACAGTGGAGACGTGGAGCGTGCGCTCCGCTGAGCGGGTTGGGTGTCGGCTCGAAATAGGAGGTTGGTGGGCGTGAATGAATTGGCCAGTGCCACATCGCTTTACCTGCGTCAGCACGCTGAGAACCCGGTTGATTGGCGGCAGTGGAGTGCCGAGGCGTTGGCTGAGGCGGCGACGCGGGACGTGCCTATCCTAATGTCCATAGGATATTCGTCTTGTCACTGGTGTCATGTGATGGCGCACGAGTCGTTCGAGGACGAGGCTACGGCGGCCTTGATGAATGAGCATTTTGTATGCATCAAGGTGGATCGGGAGGAGCGGCCCGATCTGGATGCGGTGTATATGAATGCGACCGTGGCGATGACGGGGCAGGGTGGGTGGCCGATGACCTGCTTTTTGACGCCGGCGGGGGATCCGTTCTATTGCGGGACGTATTACCCGAAGACGCCTCGGCACGGGATGCCGTCGTTCACGCAGTTGCTCACGGCGGTGAACGACACCTGGCAGAACCGGCGGGATGAGGTGGATCAGGCGGCGGGGCAGGTGGGGGAGGCGTTGCGGCAGCAGGCGGGTGGGCTGCCGGGCAGTACCGTGGGGGTGAGTGCGGAGCTGCTGGATCATGCGGTGGCGACCGTGTTGCGGGATATCGATCCGCAGCACGGGGGGTTCGGGGGTGCGCCCAAGTTTCCGCCTTCGGCATTGCTGGAAGGGCTGTTGCGGGGGTATGAGCGCACCGGCGACAAGGATGTGCTGCAGGCGGTTTCGTTCACGGCCGAGGCGATGGCGCGGGGTGGGATCTACGACCAGTTGCGGGGCGGGTTCGCGCGGTATTCGGTGGATGCCGCTTGGGTGGTGCCGCATTTCGAGAAGATGCTGTATGACAATGCGCAGTTGTTGCGGGTGTACGGGCATCTCGCGCGGCGGGAGCGGGACGGCGCGCAGGGGGCGCGGCACGCCTCGGCGGGGGTGATCGACGCCTCGGAACCGTTGGCGCTGCGGATAACTCGCGAGACCGCGCAGTTCCTGATCGACGATCTGGGTACCGCGCAGGGCGGGTTCGCCTCCGCGCTGGATGCCGATACGCATCTCGAGCCGGGCGGCCCCGGCGTGGAGGGCGCGACCTACGTCTGGACTCCGGCCGAACTCAACGGCGCACTCGGTGCGCTCGACGGTGCTTGGGCCGCAGAACTTTTCGGAGTCACCACGGCCGGCACCTTCGAGCACGGCACCTCGGTGCTCACCCGCTACGCCGACCCCGCACCCGCCGATGCCGAACGGTTCGAACGCATTCGCGCCGCCCTGCGCGCGGCCCGCGATCGCCGCCCCCAGCCCGAGCGGGACGACAAGGTGGTCACCGCCTGGAACGGCATGGCCATTACGGCCCTCGCCGAGGCGGGCGCCGCCCATCAGCAGCCCGCCTGGGTGGTCGCGGCCGAACGCTGCGCCCGCTTCCTGCTCGACACGCATGTGACCGACGGCCGCGTCTGCCGCGCTTCCCTCGGTGGGGTGGCCGGGTCCGCGACCGGCGTATTGGAGGACTACGCCTGGCTCGCAACGGCTTTGCTCGCCCTGCACCAAACCTCCGAGGGCGAGTGGCTGGACACCGCCCAGCGCATTCTCGACGCGGCCGTCACCCACTTCGCCGACCCGGAGAATCCGGGCAGCTGGTTCGACACCGCCGACGATGCCGAGACCTTGGTCGCCCGGCCGCGCGATCCGCTGGACGGCGCGACCCCGGCCGGTGCCTCCGTGCTGGCCGAAGCTCTGCTCACCGCCTCCGCCCTCAGCGATCCGGAACGCGCGCTGCGCTACCGCGAGCTGGCGGATCAGACCCTGGAACGCGGTGCCGTCGTCCTGGCGCGCGCCCCGCGCTCCGGAGGCCAATGGCTGTCAGTGGCCGAAGCCGCCTTGCGCGGGCCGATCCAGGTTGCGGTCGCAATAGGCGACACCGAGCCGCGTGTCGCCGGGGACGCAGGGCCTGCCGTCGGCAAGGGCACAAAGCCTGCCGCAGACGAGGGCGTAGCGGCTGCCGCCACGGACGCTGGGGAGCCGGCCGCCGAGTTGGTCCGCGCCGCCCGGATGACTGCTCCTGGCGGCTCGATCATCGTTGCGGGCGAACCGAATTCGCAGCCACTACTGGCCGGCCGACACGGCGTCGGCGGCCGATCCGCAGCCTATGTCTGCCGTGGCGCGGTCTGCGACCTCCCGGTCACGACCGCCGAGGAGGTCCGCGCCGCACTCCTGCGGCCGCAGTCCACGTGATGCCTGCGGAGGTCGGTGCGCATACGCGGCCGCAGTCCACGTGATGCGTGCGGAGTTTCGGCATGCACTCCGTGGCCGCGGGTCAGGTGTTTGCGGAGGTCGGCGCGCACTACGTAGCCGCAGTCCACGTGCACTCCATGGCCGCGAGTCAGGTAGGGCGTGCAGAGGTCGGCGCACATTATGCGGCCGCAGGCCAAGTGATGCGTGCGGAGGTCGGCGCGCCCTGCACGGCTGCGGTCAGCGTGATGCTCTGCGGCGGTTTGCTTTTCAGTCGCGCCGCGTGCCCGCCCACAGCATGGCGGGCACCGCGACCAGTACGGCGATGACGTGCACGGTGCGGAACAGTCCCAGTATCAACGACTCCCACGTCACGCTGGTCAGGAGTTCGATCGGTTCCTCGGCCGCGAACAGTTCGGACACCGGTTCGATCAACAGGGACGCCAGGCCGAACACCCCCAGGCCGATGACGAGAACCCAACGGGCCCATACGGCTCCGGCCAGCATGCGGCGTGAGACGGCGTACACCGCGAGGTAGATCGCCCCGCGCATCAGCATGCCGGTCGTCAGGTCGCCGATATCGGCCTCGGATCGCTCCAGTGCGACGGCGGCTCGCATCACTCCCTCGCACAGGCCGGCCACCAGGGCGACGACGACTGCTCTATGCGCCAGTAACAGCAGACTGTCCCGCGCGGGCCGCACCCCGGCGGTCACGGTGCGGCCTGTTCCGATCTC
Organism: Nocardia sp. NPDC127526; assembly: GCF_042672265.1. NCBI lineage: Bacteria > Bacillati > Actinomycetota > Actinomycetes > Mycobacteriales > Nocardiaceae > Nocardia > Nocardia sp. NPDC127526. The sequence goes on from NZ_JBHXVO010000009.1 coordinate 58,462, forward strand.
GGTCATGAACCGAATCTGCCGCCGCGACCCCGCCGGGCGGATCACCCTCGAGTACTGGACCCACCCCGTCCCGTGGAGTGATGTCCACCGGCCGCCGAGACGCCGCCCGGACCGGCGACATATTCCGTTGCCGCAGGGTACGGCGCGGTTCTACAGTCCCGGAGTTGTGTGTACCTTCATTTTCGTCGCGGCATCTCTCCGGGAACTCGATGAAATTCGTGCTCCTCGATGACCAGCGATAAACGTCCTAGTTCTCCCCGCCGAGGCCGGGGTCCGGGACTGCGGCCCGGCGGGGCGCGGCCCGCGGGGCGCTGCCGTTGCGGTGGGCTGGCGCCGGGGCGGGAATGTCGGTCCAGCCTGGCGTGGGTTCCTTCCGTCCCCGCAGATGGATGGTGTCGTGCAGCGTCCACTTGCTGCGTTCGGAATCGGAGGCCGCGTCGATGACGGCCTGACTGGCCAGAATGCGGCGCGGGACCTGTTTGGCCTCGGCGGTGAGCCGGGCGGCCTCATTGACGGCATCGCCGATGACGGTGAATTCCAGGCGGGTGTCGGAGCCGACATCACCCGCGAAGACCAGCCCGCGCGCCAGGCCGATGCCGATATCGAGTTCACCCGCGGCCTTGACCTCGTCGCGGATGCGGCGGGCGGCGCGCAGGGCGGGAGTGGCGTTGTCGTCCAAGGCGATCGGCGCGCCGAAGATGCACAGCGCCGCATCGCCTTCGAACTTGTTGACCAGCCCGTGGTTGTCCTCGGTGGCGGCCACCACCGTGGACAGCAGCCGATTGAGTTTGACCACGAAATCGCGCGGCGCGAGCTCGGTGGCCATGGCGACGGAGCCGGTGACATCCACGAAAAGCGCTGTCACCACCCGCATATCGCCGGTGAGGTGGGCATTGCCGGACAAGGCCCGCTCGGCCACCTCCGCGCCCACGTGGCGGCCGAAAACCGTCCGCATGCGTTCGCGCTCACGCAGATTCGTGGCCAGTTCGTTGACCGAATGCTCCAACCGGCCGATCTCACTGGTGGAGCCGATGGGCACGCTCACATCCAGATCGCCCTTGGCGATGCGGTCCAGCGCATCGCGCAGCGAGTGCATAGGGGTGGCGACCGCGCGGGCCAGCGTCGCCGTGGCCACCGCGCCCGCCGACAACCCGACCAGGGCCATATAGATACCGGTCCAGATGCGATCGTCGAAATCCGAGGACGGGTCCGCCAGCACCGTGATCACCATGAAGAACGGCACCGCGCCGGTCACCGCGAAGGTGACCAGTACCCGCACCAGCACCGTGGAACTCCAGTGACCGGTGCCGTCGAGCACCTCCGCCACCACCGGAATGGTGGGCCGGATCAGCCGGTCCACGATCAGATAGGTGAGCGCCGCCGACTCCAGCCCGCCGAGGGTGAACATGGCCGCCACCACCGCGAAATCATTCTGCGGCGTGGCATGCGCGAAGATGGCCGCCGCGATGATCACGCCCGGCAGCCAGATGGCCAGCGCCCGCACGGCAATGCCCAGCGGCAGCGTCAGCAGCCGCCGCGCCTCGGCCTCGGCGGGCGCGCGCCGCTCGTCCAGCCACCCGAAATACCGTCCGCGATCGCGCACCGCCAGCACGATGCCGATCAGCGCGCCGATGGCCGGATAGATCGCCACCCAGGCGAAGGTCATCATCCAGTCCGGGCCTAGCCGGGAGAAGAATCCGCTCAGGAACAATTCGGTCGTGATCACCGCGAGGCCGCCGAGATTGCACGCCATGACAACAGCGGACAGCCCCCACTTGGCGCGGAGCGCCCGCAGGATGAGCCTGGAGATCACCTGAGGAGGGTAGCGCGTACGTCTCGTCCTAAGGACGGGAGAAAGGGCGTGAACTTTGGGATCCTGGTTGCCGCCTTACCCGCTGTCCGGGAGAAAATGGCCCCCGGTGGCAACTCGAGTGCCCTTGCGGTAGGTGAATCGTAGGTTCTGGACACGGCCGCGACCCCGAAAACGGCTGAGCCCGCCGCGATCTCGTGATCGCGGCGGGCTCGTTGCCCACGGTTCGGCGTCAGCCGAGCAGGCGCCAGTCCTCCAGGCCCTCGTAGAGCGGGAAGTCCTGGGCCAGCTTGGAAACCCGCTGACGCAGCGAGTCCAGATCGGCCGATCCGGTCAGCGCGGCGGCGATGATGTCGGCGACCTCGGTCCACTCGGCATCGCCGAAGCCCCGGGTGGCCAGGGCGGCGGTGCCGATGCGCAGGCCGGAGGTGACCATCGGCGGGCGCGGGTCGAACGGAACGGCATTGCGGTTCACGGTGATTCCGACCTCGTGCAGGAGGTCCTCACCCTGCTGACCGTCCAGCGCGGAGTTGCGCAGGTCGACCAGCACCAGGTGCACATCGGTGCCGCCGGTGAGCACGGAGATGCCCTTGGCCTGGACGTCGGCGCCCATGAGGCGCTCGGCCAGGATCTTGGCGCCGGCGATGGTGCGCTCCTGGCGATCCTTGAACTCGGCGCCCGCGGCGATCTTGAACGCCACGGCCTTGGCGGCGATGGCGTGCATGAGCGGACCGCCCTGCTGGCCCGGGAACACCGCGCTGTTGAGCTTCTTGGCGAAGTCCTGCTTGGCCAGGATCAGGCCGGAGCGCGGACCGCCGAGGGTCTTGTGCACGGTGGAGGACACCACATCGGCGTGCGGCACCGGGGACGGGTGCAGCCCGGCGGCGACCAGACCGGCGAAGTGCGCCATATCGACCCAGAGGTAGGCGCCCACCTCGTCGGCGATCTCCCGGAAGGCCGCGAAGTCGAGGTGGCGCGGGTAGGCGGACCAGCCGGCGACGATCACCTTCGGGCGGGTCTCGCGGGCGATCTTGCGAACCTCGTCCATATCGACGCGGTGATCTTCCTTGGACACGCCGTAGGCGTGCACCTCGTACAACTTGCCGGAGAAGTTCAGGCGCATGCCGTGGGTGAGGTGGCCGCCGTGCGCGAGATCCAGGCCGAGCAGCTTGTCGCCCGGGTTCATCAGCGCCATGAGAACGGCGGCATTGGCCTGCGCACCCGAATGCGGCTGCACATTGGCGAACTCCGCGCCGAAGAGCTCCTTCACGCGGGCGCGGGCGAGATCCTCGACGACGTCGACGTTCTCGCAGCCGCCGTAGTAGCGGCGGCCCGGGTAGCCCTCGGCGTACTTGTTGGTGAGCACGCTGCCCTGCGCCTGGAGCACCGCGCGGGGAACGAAGTTCTCCGAGGCGATCATCTCGAGGGTGTCGCGCTGGCGGGCGAGCTCTCCGCCCATCGCTTCCGCTACCTCGGGATCGAGTTCGGCGAGGGACTGGCTGTTGACAGAAGTGCTCGTCTGGGTCACGCCGCCGAGTGTATTGGCCGTGGCGGCCGTGCCGCTCGGAGGGCTCTGTGTGTCGGCATCGTTCTGCTGTGCCATCGCGGCTTCCAACTGGGTCATCGCAACCTCCGTGCTCCGGTGCCGCCCTCGGGTACCCGGGTACTCCAAGGGCTCACCCTGCACCCAGGCGCGCGGTGCAGGACGTCGGTGCTTCCCGGTGGTTGCTTCCACCTCGAGTGCGCCAGTCGCGGTCCCGCCATCCTATCGGCGTGAATCACGCCACGCTCGGGTGCCCCGAAAACTCGGGGCACGGCGCACGTAGGCACTGCGCCGGGCGACCGCCCCGGCCCTTCCGGTGGACAGTGGCCCGGATACGGGCTATGAGAGGGCAACAAATCTCGGTATGGTGGCGGCGCACTGGCATTGTGACCCGCCAGTGACTTTGGCCCACCATAACTTTCGAGGTTGAGAATGCATTTCATCGCCGGCGGCATCGAGGACCTGATCAAGACGCTGCTCAAGACCATGTGCACCATGTCCAGCGGCGGCGCGAGCTGCGGCAACTGGTAATCCTCCGCACCAACCGCTGAACGCGCCCCCTCACATCCGGCGAATGGCTCCGGGAGTGAGGGGTTCGTCCAGCAGTCGACGGAATCGATCGGACCGCTGCTCGGCGTCGGGGGATGCATCCAACCATCCGCCGAGCAGCCGGTATCCCTCCACATACGTGCTGATGTAGGCCCGCCACAGGGGCGAGGACAGGAAGCGCAGCGACTGCCGCGCCCGCTCCGGCGTGACCAGGCTCCAGCGCTGCAGGAAGGCCGCCACCTCATCGGCGTCGCGCCGCCGATCGTGCAGCAGCAGCGCCGCATCCTGGCGCACACTCAGCAGGTTCGCTGAAGCGGCCGAAATACGCTCGGCGCGTTCACCATCGAAACGCAATCCCAGATCGGCGTAGATCTCCTGCGCCCAGGTCCCCCAGCCCGGTCCCACGATGGACTTCAGGGCCAGATCCGCCAGCCCCTCCGCCATCAGGCACTGCGGGGTGTTGACCACGAACAAGGTCTGCTCGTCCTGGCCGGCCGCGACCAGTCCGGCTTCCTTCCGGCAATGCTCGGTGTGATGCCCCGGATAGGACTCGTGCGCGATGAGCGCGGGCAGATGCGCCATGTGCTGCTTCAGATCCGAATTGATGGCCACCCTGGACTGGAAATTGCCCAGGTAATAGTTGAAGCCCGACCACGGCTTGTCCCCCACCACTTCGTATTCCACGCGTTCGTGATCGGGCAGCGGATAGCGCTGCCGCACCAGTTCGCGCAGCGCCCCGGAGAAGGCGTCCACGCATTCGCGCAGTCGTTCCGGCGGAATCTCGTCCGCGCGCCGGTGCGCGGTGATGCGGTCGGCCAGCGCGCCCTCGCCGGGCAGCACCTCGTCGAGCAGCCGGTGCGCCTCGCGGTAGTCCTCCTCGTCGCCGGGCGCGATTTCGACGTCGAAATAGGCGCGCACCTCGTCCACGAATCCGATGTCGTCGCCCGCGAATTTCCGTCCGGAACATTCCAGCGCCCGCAGGTGCACATCCAGGAATTCGGTGCGCTCGGCCGACAGCCCCGCCTCGGGCAGTTCCTTGCGCAGGGCGGCAGCGGTGTTCGCGAGCTCGCGCGGCTCCGGCGCGGGTGCGTTCTCGACCTCCCGGCGCAGGGCCGGATCGCCGGTGAACGCGTCGACGAAACCTTCTTCCAGACGGTCGAAGGCCAGGCCCAGCCGCAGATATTCGGTCACGAGAGGATGCGCTGCCATGCCGGTGACTGTATGTGATCGGCCGCCGCCGCGCCCCGCGGTTCCCGTCCGCGCGCGGGCCCAAACCTCGGTCGGGTGTAGTCCATCTCACGTGGGTTACTGGCGAGTAGCGATACCTGGTGTTCACCGACATGTTGGACCCGAGCACAATTCGGCTATGCGTGGAGTGTCGTGTTGTCCGCCTATACGGGGATGTGGGTAAGTGGCACGAATGAGCGAGCCGAGTCCCTATGTGGAGTTCGACCGGAAGCAGTGGCGCACCCTGCGCAAGTCGACTCCCCTGGTGCTCACCGAGGAAGAACTGATCGGCCTGCGCGGCCTGGGTGAACAGATCGACCTCGAGGAAGTGGCCGAGGTCTACCTGCCGCTCGCCCGTCTGATCCACCTGCAGGTGGCCGCCAAGCAGCGGCTCTTCGCCGCCACCGCGACCTTCCTCGGCGAGACCCATCCCGACCGCCAGGTGCCGTATGTGATCGGCGTGGCCGGCTCGGTGGCCGTCGGCAAGTCCACCACCGCCCGCGTCTTGCAGGCGCTGCTGGCCCGCTGGGACCACCATCCGCGGGTGGATCTGGTGACCACCGACGGATTCCTCTACCCCACAGCCGAACTCACCCGGCGCGGCATCATGCATCGCAAGGGCTTCCCGGAGTCCTACGACCGGCGCAAACTGCTGCGCTTCGTCACCGAGGTGAAATCCGGGGCGCCGGAGGTCTGCGCGCCGGTGTACTCGCATATCGCCTACGACATCGTGCCCGGGCAATTCCACTGCGTGCGCCAGCCCGACATCCTCATTGTCGAGGGCCTGAACGTGCTGCAGACCGGGCCGCGGCTGATGGTCTCGGACCTGTTCGACTTCTCCATCTATGTCGACGCCCGCATCGAGGACATCGAGAACTGGTACGTGCAGCGCTTCCTGGCCTTGCGCAAGACCGCCTTCGCGGATCCCAATTCGCACTTCCACCACTACGCGCGGTTCAACGATCAAGAGGCCACCAGCGCGGCCAAGGAGATCTGGCACAACACCAACCGGCCGAATCTGGTGGACAACATCCTGCCCACTCGCCCCCGCGCCACCCTGGTATTGCGCAAGGACGCCGACCACAGCATCAATCGGCTGCGGCTGCGCAAACTCTGACTACAGCTTCCAGGCCGCATCCAGGCGCGCGGCCACATCGATATCGGTCGCGGCCTTGATATTCGGTTTGCGGATCTCCTCCGCGATGTAGCGCGCGACGAAACGGCGGATCTCGTGATCCACGCTGGCCAGAATCCGCAATAGTTCACCGCGGCGCGATGCGCTCGCGACATTGATGCGCACATTGCTCGGCTGCGGTTCGGCGATATCGATGAGCACGCGCAGCGGTTCGGCGGTGCGCACGGTCAGGCGCAGATGGATGGTGCCGTCCACATGGAAGGGATAGCGGTCCACCGAGAGGTCGATGAGCAGGTCCACGTCCAGCGGGATCACCAGGTCGAAGGAAATGATCTCCAGCACTTCCCGGTTCACCCGGGGCTGCCCCAGCTGCACGCCGGCGGAGAGTTTCGCGATGCGGCCGGGCCCCAGGCCGATCGGGCCGAATTGGAATGCCTCCCCGGTGAGTTTCTCGAAGGCCCCGGCTATCCGCTGCGGTGAGGCCGCGTATTCCAGGAATCGGCGGCCGAACTCCTCATAGCTGATGGCCCCGGAATCCACCGGGCCGTCCAGCCCTTCGCGCAGCTCACTCATGCATTCCGACGGTACGGCAGCGAAGGCCCCGCGAACTACGGAAGCCATTGCACTGCAATGCGATTGTTCACACCCCGTGTTCGACCGTTACGTCCCGAAACGACGGTGCCGGGCGGCGTAATCACGCAGTGCCCGCAGGAAATCTACGCGCCGGAACTCCGGCCAATAGGCCTCGGTGAACCAGATCTCCGAATAAGCGCTCTGCCACAACAGGAATCCCGACAGCCGCTGTTCGCCGGAGGTGCGGATGACCAGATCCGGATCCGGCTGGCCGGAGGTGTAGAGGTGCTGGCCGATGGCGTCCACGGTGATCGACTGCACCAGATCCTCGCCGGTCTCCCCGGCGTCGATCTCCTGGCGCACCAGCGAGCGCACCGCATCGGTGATCTCCTGCCGGCCGCCGTAGCCGATGGCCACGTTCACGTGCACGCCGTCGCGGCCCTCGGTGCTCTTGGCCGCCTCGCTGAGCCGGCGGGCCATGCTCTCGGGCAGCTGATCGAGCGCGCCGACAATGCGGACGCTCCAATTCTGTTCGGGGGCGGACAGTTCGTCGACGACATCCGTGATCACCTCGAACAGGGTGTCCAGTTCTTCGGGATCGCGGCGCAGGTTCTCGGTGCTCAGCAAATAGACGGTCACCATCTCGATGCCCGCCTCGCCGCACCAGCCGACCAGCTCGGCGATCTTCAGCGCGCCCACCCGATGCCCATGGCTGACATCGGTGAACCCGTTCTCCCGCGCCCATCGGCGATTGCCGTCACACATGACGGCCACATGCCGCGGATGCTGCTTCCCGGCGAGCTGCTTCGCCAGCCGGGCCTCGTAGATGCGATACGGGAATCCACGCACCTGCTTCGCAAGCTCAACGACCACGACCGCCAACAGTACGCCCTCGCAAGGAATACCGGACCTACCGGGACAGTCGAGTGAAACAGCGGCGGTATGGGTTTGCGACACCCACCTGAGAGGCGCGACCGCGACAACCTACGGTACCGTAGGTTACTCAGGAGGTAACCCGTGTCCGACACTGTGCAGCCACCCGCCCCGGTGGCGGACGCCCTCGAAGCGGCTCACGAAGAATTCAAGATCATCCGGCCGCGGCTGCGCGGATGGATCCACACCTGGGCCGTGGGCATCGCCGCCGTCGCGGTCATCGCCCTGGTGAGCGTCGCGAGCACGGTCTCGGCGACCGCCGCCTGGTCCACGCTGGTCTACGGGCTCACGGTCTGCGGCGTCTTCGGGGTCAGCGCCACCTATCACCGGGTGAACTGGCGCACCGAGCGCGCCTACACCTGGATGAAGCGCGCCGACCACAGCATGATCTTCCTGTTCATCGCGGGCAGCTACACGCCGTTCGCTCTGCTCGGGGTGCGCGGGCGCGCGGGGACCATTCTGCTGGCCGTGGTCTGGGCGGGGGCGCTGGCCGGAGTCGCGCTGAAGATGCTGTGGCCCACCGCGCCTCGCTGGGTCGGGACGCCGCTGTACCTGTTGCTGGGCTGGGCCATCGTGCCGGTCGCGGGCACGCTCATCGGCAATGTCGGCTGGACCCCGGTGCTGCTCTTGCTCGCCGGGGGTATCGCCTACAGCGTGGGCGGCGTCCTGTACGCCTCGCGATGGCCGGATCCGTGGCCGGAGATCTTCGGGCATCACGAGTTCTTCCATGCCGCAACGGTGTTTGCGGCGCTGTGCCATTACGTGGCGGTCTGGTTGGTCCTCTAAAGTCCGGACTTGAATCCTCCCCTGCCTGATGGCGGGGGATTCCTGGCTCATGCTGCCGGAACACTCGGCGAGTGTCCTGGTCTTCCACAATCAACACCAGCAGGGTCGAAACCGGCCCTGTTGAGCATCACGCGCGCGGAGTTCTTATCTCGTGGAGATTGCTGTCCGCACACCTCGCACCGGTAGGTGCGTTCCGACAGCGGGAGGCGGTGCTTGGTTCTCGTGCCGCAGTTCCCGCAGTCCATCGTGGTGTATTTCGGATCCACCAGCACCAGATGACGCTGGTGCTTAGCGCTCATTTCCAGCAACGCCGCCTTCGTCGCACCGATCGCCGCATCAGCGGCTTTGCGGGCCATCGTGGTTGTGGCGAGAAACTTCGGACGGAAGTCTTCCACTGCGATACGGTCGAAATCTCGCACCACGGACTTCGCCCATTTACGCGCGGTGTCCTGTCGTTGTCGCGCCACTTTCTTGTGCAGCTTCGATGCCTGCCGTTTCGCCCTCTTGTAGCGACACGAACCCGGTTGTCCGCGTTCCGGTTTCCGCCGCGCCATCATCCGCTGGTAATGGGCCAGCTTCGCGGCGGCCCTCATCCCGTAGCGCGGATGCGGGAGGTCGTGGACGTCGCTGGTGGTTGTGGCAGTCTCGGTGACACCCCAATCGACCCCGATCGCCCGCCCGGTCGGCGGGAGCGACTGCGCGACAGCGGGCACAACGAACGAGCAATACCAATGGCCGAGGCTGTCGCGGTAGACCCGAACCGAAGACGGAGTACTTGGCAATTCACGCGACCATACCGGCGCAACCACGATCCCACCCGCGAGGTACAACCGACCATCGAACAAGCGGAATCCGCGCAGTGTGTAATTCAGGGTCGGGTCGGCAAGGTCCTTCTTCTTCAACCGGGGCATCCTGGACCGGCGGTGTTGCGGCACGTGGGCTTTGATGTCTTTCAAGGCTTTCGCGCGCGACCTGCCGAAGTCGCGGATGATCTGCTGCTGTGGAACCGACGCCCCAGCCCGCAGCCAGTCGTGTTCAGCGCGCCAGCCGGTCAACATCTTGTCCAGGGCAGCAGGACCGATCTTCTCACCAGCCCGACGTGCGGCTCGAGCTTCGGCTACACATTTGTTCCACACCCATCGGCAACGATCCCACTCCGCCAGGAGCGCACGCTCGGCGGTTCCCGACATGCGCAGGCGGTACGTGTACCGCATGCTCCCCACCACCCCACCATCGCTCACATGTTCGACGTTAGCGGCCGTTCCGGGGCGACGCGCCGATTTTGCTGATCAACTCCTTGGAAGTGTGGAGCCGCGTGATGTGCAGGAAAACAAGGAGTCGCGCAGAAGGCGAATGGCCGGGTCAGAAGGCGAGGAAGCGGCGCGGGCCCCCCGTGAGCGAGGGCGCATCGGTACGCACGGTGGCGATGAGCTTCTTCGGATGTGGGTTGACCCAGCTGCGCTCCGACGAGCCGTCGCGCAGTACGACCGTGGGCACCGTCTCGTTGCCGTCGGCGAGCGTGCGCACCACGGTGGCGGCGTCCGGGTTCTTCCAGATATCGACTTCGGTATGAATGATCCCGTGGCGGTTGAGCACTCGCCGCATGCGGGAGCAGTACGGGCAGCCCGGGCGCCGGTAGACGATGAGCTGCGGAGTGGCATCGGCGGTCATGTCCGGAGTCTACGGTCGGCGCAGCCAGGTGAGCAGGGCATCGGTGACCTCGGCGGGACGCTCCTCCATGACGTAGTGATCGGCTCCGGCGATGCGGGTGAGGGTGGCGTCGGGCAGCTGTTTCACCAGATCTTCGGCAATCGTGTACGGGCACGGGACATCTCGATCACCCCAGATGACCGCGGCCGGGCAGCGGATGGGCGACAGGTCGGCCAGCTGCGGGCGCAGGCGGACGCTGTAACCGGCGAAGAAATCGGCGAGCCGGTTCCGGCCCTCGGGGGTATCCATCCAGGCGGTGTACCGGTCGAGGAATTCGGCGTCGAAACTGCCGGTGCGCACATACCGCGCCATCATGCGGCGATGGATCGCGCCGACCGGTGAGCGCACCAGCGCGGAACGCGTAATCGGCTGCCGCGCAGCGATTGTGAGCGATCCGAAGAGTAGATAGTACGTGCGCGGGAAGGTTCGGTGCGCGCGGGAATTGAGAATTGCCAAGCGCCGCAACCGATCCGGGTATCGGACCGCGAAACCCAGTGCCAGATGGCCGCCGTAATCGTGCGCGGCCAGCTCGACGGCATCGAATCCGAAGGCGTCCAGCAGCTTCCCGATGCGTTCCACCTCGGCGTCGTAACCGCAGTCCGCGTGCGGCGCGCGTTCGGACGCTCCCCAGCCGAACCAGTCCGGGACGATGACCCGCCGCACCGCGGCGAGCGGCTCGATCTGATGCCGCCAGCAGGCGTGGCTCTGCGGATATCCGTGCAGCAGGATCAGCGGATCACCGGTTCCGCGCTCCCGGTACCGCACGCGCACGCCGTCCGCGGTGATGGTTTTCAGCTGCTCGTCCACCTGCGAGGCCATGGGCTCACGCTAGGACGCCGGGCCCGCGTGCGCATCGTCGCCCGGGTGGATTCCGATCTCCGACCACGGTAGGTCGATTCGCCTATGCTGCAAGCAGATCGGAGGCGTCATGGCGATCAAGGTAATGCTGCTCGGTTTGAAGATGGCCGTGGTCGAGGAGGTGCGCGATCAACTGGCGCTTCCCGAGGTCGAGCTGTTCACCGGATCGAGTGTCGAGGATCTGCGTGAGGTCCTCGCGCGCACCGGTCTCGATCACGTGGTGATGGGCGCCGGACTGGAGCTCGAGCAACGTCTCGGCATCGTGCGTGAGATCTTCGAATCCAGCGACCGCACCACCGTGCATCTCAAGGATTGGTCGTCGGGCCCGGAGGGTTTCCTGCCGTTCGCCCGGGCGGTGATCCGCGGGCTGCATCCCGCCTGAGCCGCACCGCCCGGCGCGGGGCTCAGGAGTGCTTGCCGAGGTAGTCCACGTACATCGGCCGCAGCACCTCGCCGATCTCGCCCTCGCCCGCGTGGAAGTAGTCGTCGAGCATGGGCAGCACGTACTTGATATCGGCCTCGCTCTCGCCCAGATCACCGGCGGCGGCCTCGGCGGCCGGAATGGACTTCAGCAGCTCCCACAGGAATTTCACATCGCCGCGGCGAACGGCCAGCTTCACGGCCCGGTCGTGCAACTCCTTGGTGGACAGCGTCTCGAGATCCTGAGTTTCGGCCATGGCTTCGACTGTAATGGACTCATGGCACAGCGACCGAGCTACCGGGTGAAGCGGGTCTACGACGAGCCGGAGGCCGCCGACGGCCGGCGGGTGCTGGTGGACCGGCTCTGGCCGCGCGGCATCAGCAAACAGCAAGCAGCCATTGACGACTGGGCCAAGGATGTGACTCCCTCCACAGAGCTGCGGAAGTGGTATCACGCCGACCCGGACACCCGCCGCGCCGAGTTCGAGCGGCGCTATCGCGCCGAGCTCGAATCGGACGCCGCGCAGCAGGGGCTGGCACAGTTGCGCCAGGACGCCGCGAACGGGCCGTTGACGCTGGTGACAGCGGTGAAAGAACCCGCGCACAGCCATGTGCCGGTGCTGGTGGGTGAATTGGGCGAAACACCCAAGGCGGACAGGCGTTAACGGGATCTTCACCAACACGCCTGTCAGTCGGGGAGCCGGAAATCCAATTCGGCGGTAGCGTCGGGGGTGCGGGCCGCGTAGGTGTGGTCCGTACGGGAGGTCCTGATCGTGGCTGAGCAACTCAGTGCGAGGGGGCCGGCACCTGGCCCTCGGGTCGCTTGACCCTACGGCCGACCGGCCCAGCGAGAACGCTCGCGCGGTGTCGCGCGAGTGGCAAAGGAGCCCACCGTGACTGATGCACGCTCCGTTACCGCTCCCAGCGGGGACGCCAGCTCCACCCGGAGCCCGCGGACCACGGCACAGGGAGTTCGCGCCTCGCAGTCGTCGGCGACTCGTCGCCCGAAAGACACCGATTCCGGACTGAAGACCTTCGTGGTGGATACTTCGGTGCTGCTGTCGGATCCTTGGGCACTGACCCGCTTCGGTGAGCACCACGTGGTGCTGCCGCTGGTGGTGATCGGTGAACTCGAGGCCAAACGCCACCATCACGAACTCGGCTGGTTCGCTCGCGAGGCCCTGCGCATGCTGGACGATATGCGTCTGGCACACGGTCGGCTCGATCAGGAGGTGCCGGTCGGCACCCAGGGCGGCACGCTCCAGGTGGAACTCAACCACACCGATCCGAACGTCCTGCCCGTCGGATTCCGCACGGACAGCAACGATTCCAGGATCCTGGCCTGCGCGCTGAACATGGCGGCCGAGGGGCGCCGAGTCGTGCTGGTGTCCAAGGACATTCCGCTGCGCGTCAAGGCGAGCGCGGTCGGCCTGGAGGCCGACGAGTACCACGCGCAGGATGTCGTCACCTCCGGGTGGACGGGCATGGTGGAGCTCGACGTGGCCGCCGAAACCGTGGACAAGCTCTACTCGGAGAGCGTGATCGATCTCGACGAAGCCCGGGATATGCCCTGCCACACCGGAATTCGCATTCTGAGCGCGCGCGGCAGCGCACTCGGCCGGGTCACTCCGGACAAGCGGGTGCAGCTGGTGCGCGGGGACCGGGAGGCCTTCGGGCTGCACGGGCGCTCCGCCGAACAGCGCATCGCCCTGGATCTGCTGCTGGACGAGAGCATCGGCATCGTCTCGCTGGGCGGACGGGCCGGCACCGGCAAGTCGGCGCTCGCGCTGACCGCCGGGCTCGAGGCCGTGCTGGAACGGCGCAGTCATCGCAAGGTGGTGGTGTTCCGGCCGCTGTACGCGGTGGGCGGGCAGGAGCTCGGCTATCTGCCCGGCAGCGAGAGCGAGAAGATGGGGCCGTGGGCCCAGGCCGTCTTCGACACCCTCGAAGGGCTGGCCAGCCCGGAGGTGATGGAGGAGGTGCAGGCGCGCGGCATGCTGGAAGTCCTGCCGCTCACCCACATTCGCGGGCGCTCCCTGCACGACTCCTTCGTGATCGTCGACGAGGCCCAGTCCCTGGAACGCAATGTGCTGCTCACGGTCCTCAGCCGCCTGGGCAGTGGGTCGCGGGTGGTCCTCACCCACGACGTCGCCCAGCGCGACAACCTACGGGTCGGCCGGCACGACGGCGTCGCCGCCGTGATCGAAAAGCTCAAGGGCCACCCCCTGTTCGCCCACGTCACCCTGACCCGCAGCGAGCGGTCCCCGATCGCGGCGTTGGTCACCGAGATGCTCGAGGAGTATGGGCCGAACGCGTAAGGCGGTAAGGCTGATCGGAGCGGGTCGGGTTCGCACCCGACCCGCTCCGCTATCGGGCAAACTTCGAGCGTGTGTTTCACCTCACAACTCTCGGGGTATATTCCAGGCAAATTCCTGCTCGGCTGACAATTCGGCGATCTCTACGCATTTCGCCGAATTGTTGCCGAGTGTCGGCCTGAGTACCCGAGAGGATGGAAATGCACCACTTCGCTCGACGCACGGCTGGCATCATCGCGGCGGTCGCGGTCGCGACCACGTTCGCCGCGGGTTGCGACAAGGACAGCGACAAGGACTCCAAGTCCGACGCGAGCATGACCACCACCACCGAAATGGCCCCGGCCTCCGAGCCGATGGGCGAGACCGGCGGCGCGAGCGAAACCAAGATCGCCACCCGCGACGGCAGCGAAATCGCCGTCACCGGAGACTTTCTCGCCAAGTACAACGAACTCGGCGGCGAATCCGGCCCCCTGGGCGCGCCCACCGGCCCGGAGCAGGACGCGCCCGGCGGCGGCAAGGTGCAGGAGTTCACCGGCGGCGCCGTCTACGCCAGCTCCGCCACCGGCACCCACGTCGTCTGGGGCGAGATCCGCAAGGCTTGGGACGAGAACGGCGGCCCGGGCGGCAAGCTCGGCTACCCGACCACCGACGAGACCGACATCCCCGGCGGCAAGCAGAGCGAATTCACCGGCGGCACCATCACCTGGGTGGACGAGAAGATCACCGTCACCGAGAAGTAGCGGAAGGTCCGGGACGCGCCCGTCGCGTCCCGGACGCCGGATCGCTGTGTGATGTGCGCGAGCTATCTCAACGGCGGCTGTGAATATCGAGGCGAACTCCCCGGGTTTGCTCGCGAACCTATACCTTGTGCAGGTGCAGAATGTGATGGCCGACCGCGAACTGCTGGAGTCGCTGGCGGCGGAGGTGGAATCGAACCTGGTACGTCACACCGCCGCCGCGGCGGAGTGGCAGCCGCACGACTACGTGCCGTGGGATGACGGCCGCAACTTCGCGTTCCTCGGCGGAACCGATTGGGAGCCCGGGCAATCCGTGATGAGCGAGGTCTCCAGGACCGCTCTCACCGTGAGCGTCCTGATTGCCGACAATCTGCCGTCCTACCACCGCGAGGTCGGCAAGTATCTGCGCATCGGCCCGTGGTGGCGCTGGGTCGGCCGGTGGACCGCCGAGGAGAACCGCCACGAGATCCTCATCCGCAACTACCTCATGGTCACCCGCGCCGTCGATCCCATCGAACTCGAGCGCATGCGGATGGCCCACATGACCTCCGGCTTCCGCCGCCCGGCCATGCACCTGCTCGACGTGCTCGCCACCTGCGCCTTCGAGGAGGCCGCCGCGGCCGTCCGGCACCGCAATACCGAAACCAAGGCCGACGACCCGATCGTCGCGCTCATCGCCGGTCGCCTGGCCGCCGACGATGAATTGCAGGCCGTGTTCTTCGCGAACCTGGTCTCCGCCGCACTAGACCTGGCTCCGGATCAGGCCGTTCGCGCCATCGCCGACCGCGTCGCCGACTTCCATGTCCCGGTGGTGCAGCTCGCCGACGGCCGCAGCAGCGACGAGGTGCTGGCCGAAGCGGGCATCTACGACAAGGCCCGGGAACCGGAGCTGGTCTTCGCACCCCTCCTCGAAGAGTGGAAGATCTTCACCCGCACCGACTTCGGCGAGGAAGGCGAGAAGGCCCGCGCCGAGCTCGCCCATCTTCGGTCCTGATCCGCGGCATGACGCAGGTGCCGGTGTGGGCGACGCGCCCGCACCGGCACCTGTCCGATTTCGGGGGCCCCGGCGTGGTCAGCCCGGCAGGAGGGCGCGGAAGACGCCGACGGCGGTGCCGCGCAAGAAGTTCTCCCAGCTGAAATGGTCGTGCCAGAGCACGATGCGGCCGCCGCGGAGTTCGAAGGTGCCGCAGACCCAGAAGGCGATTTCGATCGGGCCGACGCGCAGATAGTCGGTCCGCTCGGTGAGGACTGTGTTGTCGGCGGTGGCGGCGATGTGGTGCATATCGGCGCGGAAGCCGAAGCGGGGGTTGTTGAACTGCTTCAGGACCCAGCGGACGCGGTCCAGGCCGCGCACGTCCGGCAGCGAGGTGTTCTTCCAGACGATGCTCGGATCGGCGAGTTCGAGGGCTTCGTCGATGATCTTCATTTCCAGGGCGGCGAAGAATTCCCGGACCGTGGTGATCGCGTCCTGCTGCAACTCCGGTAAGTCGGACATGTTCCGACTGTAGGCCGAAAACGGGCTGACTACGCCGATTTTCGGGTCTCGATGAGGGCGCTCACGCCGTCGAGGATGCGGTCGATGCCGTAGTGGAGGGCATTGTTGCGGCCGTCCTGGGGAGCGGTCGCCTGTTCCGCGAAGACGGACAGGATGTGGGGGTAGCGGTCGGCGTGGGTGGCCAGGATCGCGCCGACCTCCGTGATGAGGCGGGCTTCGGCATCCTCGCCCGGGGTGGCGCCGACCTGCTGGACCAGGCCGCGGCCGTGGCCGATGAGCAGGACTACGGTGTCGAGGCGCTCGGCGGCGGTCAGGCCGCTGCCGTCCAGGGCCGCCAGGGCGGTTTCCAGCCAGCTCATTTCATTGGGACCCATGGGGCGCGCGCCGGTGGAGAGTTCCAGGGTCCACGGGTGTGCCCAGGCGCGGTCGAAGAACGTCTGCGTCCAGGAGCGTAGGTAGGCCCGCCACGGTTCCTCGTCGGTGGCGGGGTCGGCCGCGGGGTCGGGGGCGGCGCCCAGGGCGGCCTCGAGCATGAGGGCGTTGAGTTCGGATTTGCCGGGAACGTACCGGTAGAGGGCCATTTTGGCGCAGCCCAGGCGTTCGGCCAGGCGCTGCATGGACAGATTGGCCAGGCCTTCGGCATCGGCCAGGGCCACGGCCTCGGTGACGATGCGGTCCAGGGTGAGGGAGGGTTTGGGTCCGCGTTTGGGTCGCGTCGGGGCGCCCCACAGCAGTTCGAGCGTGGTCGGTGCCGGCATGGGCGTCATCCTTCCGGAAAAACACTTGCGGTGGAACTGCGTCTAACATACGCTATTAATAAGCGTCCGATAGACGCAGTTACTGAAGGAGCATCGGGAATGCGCAACACCACCGTCCTCATCTCCGGCGCCAGCGTCGCCGGGCCCGCACTGGCCTACTGGCTGCAGCGGTACGGGTTCGAGGTCACCGTCGTGGAGAAGGCCGCCATGCTGCGGGCCGGTGGGCAGGCCATCGACTTCACCGGGGCCACGCACATGACCGTGCTCGAGCGCATGGGGATGCTCGAGGACATCCGGGCGCGGCAGACCGGCAAGACCGATATGAGCCTCATCGATGCGAGCGAGCGCGAATTGGCGCTCATATCGGGTGATTTCACCGGCGGGGACATCGAGATCCTGCGTGGCGACCTGGCCGACGTCATGTACAAGCACACCGCGGACAAGTGCGAGTACATCTTCGGCGACAGCATTTCCGCGCTCACCGAAACCGCGGACGGTGTGCACGTCGAATTCGAGAACACCCGGGCGCGGACATTCGATCTCGTCTTCGGGTGCGACGGAATCCATTCCCGGGTGCGCAAACTGACTTTCGGGCCCGAGCGGGATTTCGTGCGGCACCAGGGTTATTACTACTGCATCGCGGGTGCTTCGCACTGGGAGGCGCAGGACGCTTCGCGTGAGCGCGCGCATTCCTTCGGTTACAACGAGCCGGGGCGGCTGGCGGTTTCCGGCGGTTCCAAGGCGGGGCAGATGTATCTGTTCGCCTCACCCGAAATCGAATACTCGCGTGACGATGTGGCCGAGCAACAGCGGATCGTCGCCGAGAAGCTGGCCGGAATGGGCTGGCGAGTGCCGGAAATGCTGGCGGAACTGCCGACCCTGGACGGGTTCTATCTGGACTCGATCAGCAAGGTGACCATGAAGAGCTTCGTCAAGGGACGCATCGCGCTGCTGGGCGATGCGGGATACGGCAATACCCTGGCCGGATTCGGCACCGGGCTGGCGGTCGTCGGCGCATACGTGCTGGCAGGAGAGCTGGCGGCGGCCGATGGCGACTACCAGGCGGCCTTCGCCCGCTACGAGGAGATCATGAAGCGGTATCTGCGGATGGCCGATGGCGCCAATGCCGGGCCGTTCCTGGCTCCGAAGACGAAACTCGGTATCCGGGCGCGCAACTGGTTCCTCGGCTCGCGGCTGTGGACGCTGATGCTGAAGTACACCGATAGCGCCAAGAATGACATCGATCTGCAGAACTATCCGGAAATCATTGCTGCCCGGTGAATTTCACGCAGCAGCGTGCGGGGTATGGCCGCTGATACCGCCACACCCCGCATCCGCCGTGCTAAACAATGATTCCGATTGCAGCCAGGAAGGCCTCTGCGCCAACTCCGAAGAGGGCCACCATGGCCTCGACAAATGCAGTCAACATTGTTCTTTCCTTTCGTGGAGTCCCGCACTATGCGGTTACCCAGCTAATCGGAAGCAATGCATGGCGTGTTTCGCGCACCGTGAAGAATTAGAAAAATCGGCCGCTGACCTCGGATCTATCGAGTCGTGGTCGGCGGAATCCCGCGCGGAGCCACGCCCGCCGAATTCACCAGGCGGCTGCTCTCCTTAGAAACGAAGAACGAATCACCGGACTCCACATGCCCGCAGCTGATGCCGACCTCGCGCGAGACGCACTTGTAGCCGCCGATCTGGAGCGAGGAACCGTACGGCAGGGCAGGCGCTTCGGCGCGACCGTAGAACAGCGGATCGGCGGTGCAGCCGAACTCGGCTCCGCTCTGCCCGATGCTGAAGGCGGGCATCGGCGGCTGCGAGTGCTCCGGCTTCGCGCACGCCTGCTCGCCGGCCGGAATCGCCGCGAGCTTGCCCTGGCAGCCGATATCGATGGTGCTGTCGCCATTGGAGACCGGCTTGTCGAAGATCGCGCAGTGGATATTGCCGCTCGGCGTCTGGAAGAAGTACCCCTGCTGCCCGGCGATGCTCTCGCTCTGCCGGTACTCCGTCGGATCGGCCGCCTCGCCGCCGTCCAGTGCGACGGTGGTGCTCGTCGGCGGTGCGGTGGTGGTCGTGGCGGTGGCGGCGGGCGCGGCGGTGACCGAGGTGGTTTCCGCATGGTCGCCGTGGTCACTGCCCGAGGAGCAGCCGGCGAGTAGCGCCATCAGAGTCGTCACCGCTGCGGCGGCAACCCGTGCGTTCACGTAATCCCCTTCGGAGACCGGTAATTCCGGCGTCGAACCGTTGTCGGGAGGACGTTAGCCGACGGACTGCCGCCGCGCCGCGTCACGCCTTCTTGGCGTCCACGTTCGCCATGGACAGCACGTCCAGCCGGCGATCGAGTTCGGCCTCGGAGAGTTTGTCGCCGATCAGGCCGCGGTCGATGACCGTCTGCCGGATGGTCTTGTGCTCCTTGAGGGCTTCTTTGGCGACCGCGGCGGCCTCCTCGTAGCCGATGGCGGAGTTCAGCGGGGTCACGAT
This sequence comes from Nocardia sp. NPDC127526, assembly GCF_042672265.1. Lineage (NCBI taxonomy): Bacteria > Bacillati > Actinomycetota > Actinomycetes > Mycobacteriales > Nocardiaceae > Nocardia > Nocardia sp. NPDC127526. Next base: position 77,792 of record NZ_JBHXVO010000009.1, read on the forward strand.
GGACGGGCTGGACTCGGCGAGGCGGCGCAGGCGCTCCTCGTTCGCGACCAGGCCCACCACGCACTTGTCGGCGAACAGGCGAGAGACGTTGGCCAGCAGGCGGATCGATTCCAGCACATTGCGGGCCATCATCGGGATGTAGACGTTCAGCTCGAAGTGGCCGTTGCCGCCGCCCCAGGCGATGGCCGCGTCATTGCCGATGATCTGCGCGGCGACCTGGGTAACCGCCTCGGGCAGAACGGGATTCACCTTGCCGGGCATGATCGAGGAGCCCGGCTGCAGGTCCGGCAGCTGGAGTTCGCCCAGGCCGGTGAGCGGGCCCGAGCCCATCCAGCGAATATCGTTGGCGATCTTGGTGAGGCTGATGGCGACCGTGCGCAGCGCGCCGGAGACCTCCACCAGGCCGTCGCGGGCGGCCTGCGCCTCGAAGTGATCGCGGGCCTCGGACAGGGCGTCGATGCCGGTCGACTTCACCAGTTCCGCAACGACTTTGGTGCCGAAGCCGTCGGGGGCGTTGAGGCCGGTGCCGACCGCGGTGCCGCCGATGGCCAGCTCGCCCAGCCGCGGCAGGGTGGCCAGCAGGCGTTCGATTCCGGCGCTCACCTGGCGGGTGTAGCCGCCGAACTCCTGGCCCAGGGTGACCGGGACGGCGTCCATCAGATGGGTGCGGCCGGACTTGACCACATCGCGCCACTGCTCGGACTTGTCCAGCAGCGCCAGCCGCAGGTGCTCGAGGGCGGGGACCAGGTCCTTGACCACGGCCTCGGTGGCGGCGAGATGGGTTGCGGTGGGGAAGGTGTCATTGGACGACTGCGACATGTTCACGTCGTCATTGGGATGCACGGTCACGCCATTGCGGGCGGCGATGCTCGCGATCACCTCATTGGCGTTCATATTGGAGCTGGTGCCCGAGCCGGTCTGGAAGACGTCGATCGGGAACTGGTCGTCGTGCGCACCGTCGGCGATCTCGGTGGCCGCGGCGATAATGGCGTCGGCCTTGGTCTCCTCCAGCAGGCCCAGGTCCCGGTTCACGCTCGCGCACGCGGCCTTCAGCAGGCCCAGCGCCCGGATCTGCGCGCGCTCCAGGCCGCGGCCGCTGATCGGGAAGTTCTCCACCGCTCGCTGGGTCTGCGCCCGCCACAACGCCTGCGCGGGTACGCGGACTTCGCCCATCGTGTCGTGCTCGATGCGAAACTGCTGCGTCTCCTCGGTCATGGAATCGACCATATGCCCGCACCGGGGTGAATGGGCTCGCACCCCCTGAGGGAATCCGCACATGCCGCGCCGGGAATACCGGCGGCGGCAGTGCGGTACTCCCGCGCGCTCGCGCTAGGACGAGAAGAACAGGCGGCCCACGCCGTGCTGCTTGTGGCGTCCGTGCCCGTAGCCGTACTGCGGCTGATGGTGCGGAGCCTGGTGCGGCGCGCCCCAGGCCGGTGCGCTGGGCGGTGGCGGGGGAGCCTGCTGGTATCCGGCCTCGAGCCGATTGATCGCCTCGAGCTCACCGTAATCCAAGAAAATCCCCCGGCAACCGCTGCACTGCTCGATGTGCACCCCCGCGCGGTTGTACGTATGCATAGGCGCATGACATTTCGGGCACTGCATTGAAATTCATCTCCCCGCTGTAAGGAATGTATGCGCAATTCACGATACGGCAGAGCGCATCCGGCGACACGAATCCAGCAGCGCCACATCCCATTCGTCCAGTTCACGGCCTTCGAGACCGGCCTTGGCGACCGCCAGCGCGGCCGCCTGAATGACCAAGGCCCGTGCGGGCACATCCAGCACCGCCCACGGATCCCCCTCCGGCACGGCGGGCCCGCCCGCCCAGCGATAGGCGTTCAAAAACCGCTCCCACGCAATAGGATCCAAGATCGCCGCCGCGAAGTAACCGGCAAACCGCGCCAGATCCCACACCGGATCCCCAACGCCAAGATCATCGACATCGATGAGCCGCCAAGGTTCTTCCTCGCCTCCGGGCCACCGCACCAGCTGGCCCAGATGAAAATCCCCGTGCACCAGCGTCGCCTGATCGCCGGGTCCGGCGAAGGGGCTCAGGTCCGGAAGGGTGGCGAAGGCATGCCGCACCACGGAGGCAGTGGCCGGATCGGCCGCGTCTCCGGCCGCACGTAACCGCTGTAGCGCTCGATACACTCGCGCTGGCCCGCTCGTCGCCGGGACGCCGGCCCGGTCGCCGGTTCCGCCCGTCATTCCGGCGTGCTTGTGGCCGGAATCCACACGGCGAGGCGAGATCCCGGCCAAAGGCGCGCCGGGATGACCAGGGTGATCCGCGCCGGGATGATCGGGGCGATCGCCGCCGGGGTGATCGGGGTGATCACCGCCGGGATGACCGGGGTGATCGCAGTCGGGCAGCGGGGTCCGGTGCAGCCGGGCGAGTAGTTCGGCGGCCTGCGCCCACGGGATGGCTTCGGGATCGGCCGGGTCGACCGGCTGGGCGAAAGGCCAGAGCGACAGCAGGCGTCCGGCGCGGCGGACGAGCAGGTTGCCGTCGGAAGGGATTGGGGGCACGAGGATTTCGTGCAGAAGAGGCTCGGCTGCGAGGTGCAGGCGGGTGGCGAGGGCGGCGGGATCGGTGTCGGCGGGGTGGGATTTGACCACCAGGTGGCCGACGCGGACCACGAGGCCGTCGGGGCGGCCGGAGAGCACTTCGGGGTCTCCGGCCGCGCCTGCCTGCCGGGCCAATTCGGCCAGCAGGGCTATCGACTCATCGGGCGGCTGCCCGGGCACGGGGTGGTCGCTCAGGGCAGCGGCGGCGTCGCGTCCTCGTCGCCGATGAAGTCGACCGAGGAGTACTCGCGCAGCTTGGTGAGGCGGTGGTAGGCGTCGATCATGCGGACGGTGCCGGACTTGGCGCGCATGACGATGGACTGGGTGTAGGCGCCGCCGCCGTAGTAGCGCACGCCGCGCAGCAGATCGCCGTCGGTGACGCCGGTGGCGGAGAAGAACACGTCCTCACCGGAGACCAGGTCCTCGGTGGACAGGATGCGGTCCAGATCGTGGCCGGCGTCGATGGCCTTCTGGCGCTCGGCGTCGTCCTTCGGGGCCAGCTTGCCCTGCAGCGCACCGCCGAGGCAGCGCATGGCGGCCGCGGCGATAATGCCCTCGGGGGTGCCGCCGATGCCGATCAGCATGTCCACGCCGGACTCCGGGCGGGCGCAGGCGATGGCACCGGCCACGTCACCGTCGGAGATGAGGCGGATGCGGGCGCCCGCATCGCGGACCTCCTGCATGTGCTGGGCGTGGCGGGGGCGATCCAGGATGCAGACCGTGAGGTCGGAGATCGCGGAGTTCTTGGCCTTGGCGACCCGGCGTAGGTTCTCCGCGATCGGAGCGCCGAGATCGATGACATCGGCGGCGTCCGGGCCGACGGCGATCTTCTCCATGTAGAACACGGCCGACGGATCGAACATGGCGCCGCGCTCGGCGACCGCCAGCACGGAGATGGCGCCCGGCGAACCCTTCGACATCAGGGTGGTGCCGTCGATCGGGTCGACCGCGAAGTCGAGTTCCGCGCCGGTGCCGTCGCCGACCAGCTCACCGTTGTAGAGCATGGGCGCTTCGTCCTTCTCGCCCTCGCCGATCACCACGATGCCGCGCATGGAGACCGTCGCCACCAGCTGCCGCATGGCGTCCACGGCCGCACCGTCGCCGCCCTCCTTGTCGCCGCGGCCGACCCAGCGGCCCGCGGCCATGGCACCGGCCTCGGTGACCCGGACCAATTCCAGCGCGAGGTTGCGGTCCGGAGCCTCGCGGCGGCTGGATGCGGGCGTGGGGGTCATTACGGTGCCTCCTTGGTTGTCTACTGCTACGTAAATTGTCGCATTAGGTTTTCTTTACGTCTGCGGAGCCCTGAGTGCCCGGTCACCCATAGCCCCCGTGGATACTGGGTGCGTGTCGTACCAAAAGCCGCGGATCCTGAACGACTGGAAGGACCTGCTCTGGTCCCTTCTGCCCCTCGTGCTGATCTGCCTGGTCATCGCCGGTGTGGCGAGTCAGTGCACGTTCACCGCGAATGGTCCGACGCAGGGCCAGATTCCGCATCTCGACGTGGACAAGGCGCTGGCCGACGACGCGAAACTCATGCCCTTCCCGATTCGCAAGCCGGCGCTGGCGGCGGACTGGAAGCCCAACTCCGGCAAGCGCGACACCATCACCGGTGCGGGCGGCGGTGAGGTGAGCACCGTCGGCTACATCACACCGCAGGGCAGCTATATGCAGCTCACCCAGACCAATGCCACCGAAGAGGCGCTGGCCAAGCAGGTTACGGGCACGCGCTACGCCACCGGGGCCGAGCAGATCGGCGACCGGAAATGGGTGGTCTACGCCGAACCCGGCACCGAATCGGCGTGGATCACCGACTTCGGCGACGTGCGGGTGCTGATCAAGGGGGCGGGCAATCCGAACGCCTTCAAGACGCTGGCCACGGCCGTGGGCAGCGCGCAACCGCTGCCCCGCTGACGTCAAGCCGGGAAAGCCCGGGGATTGCACCGGTCGCGCGCGGCGACCAGGCTCCCCGGACTATGGATCAGATCATCAACTCGTTCTGCGCCCTGCTCTACATGCTGAAGGCCGGCTACGTCGACAGCTCCGGCGGGCCGAAGTGCACCAACCTGTCGTGAGCCGGTAGCTCAGTCCTCGTGCGGGCGATGGGCGAGGGCGTCCTCCACGCGCTTGCGGGCCCCCGCGAGATGCTCCTCACAGCGATTGGCGAGGGCCTCGCCGCGCTCCCACAGGGCGAGTGAATCGTCGAGGTCGAGGCCGCCCTGTTCGAGCATCTTGACCACATTGACGAGTTCGTCGCGGGCGCGTTCGTAGCCGAAGGCGGCGATTTCGGCGAGGTCACCGTTGTTCATCGGATGCGGGCTCCTTTCGGGGGCCGAGGGATTGGGCGCCGAGGGCGGCGGCGGTGACCGCGCCGTCGGCCACGCGAATGCGGAGCTGGGTGCCGGGCGGGGAGTCCTCGATGGAGCGGACCACCTCGCGGTCGGCGCCCGTAACCCGTTGCACCACGGCGTAACCGCGCGAGAGCGTGGCGGCGGGGCCGAGGGCGGAGAGCTTTTCGCGCAGGTGCCGGGTGGCGGTGGACTCGCGGGTGAGCTCGTGGTCGATGGCGCGGCGGGCGGCGGTGCGCAGGCGTTCGGCCTCGTCGTGGCGCTGCTCCAGCAGGCGCAGCGGATCGGCCAGGACGGGGCGGGAACGCAGTTGCTGCAGGGCGCGGGCCTCGCGATCGACCCAGCCGCGCAGGGCCGCTGCCGCTCGCGCGCGTAGCTCCTGCAGCAGTGCGGCTTCGGCGGCGGCATCGGGGACGACGCGCTTGGCGGCATCGGTGGGGGTGGCGGCGCGCAGGTCGGCCACATAGTCCGACAACGGATTGTCCGGTTCGTGACCGATGGCGCTGACAATCGGGGTCTTGGCGGAAACGATTGCCCGGCACAGGGTTTCATCCGAGAACGGCAGCAGGTCCTCGACGCTGCCGCCGCCGCGGGCCAGCACGATCACGTCCACGTCCGGATCGGCGTCGAGCGCGGCGATGGCCTCCAGGATCTGCGGCACCGCGGTCGGGCCCTGCACGGCGGTATTGCGGATCTCGAAGCGCACGGCGGGCCAGCGCTGGGTCGCCACCGTCACGACGTCGTGTTCGGCGGCGCTGGCGCGACCGGTAACGAGACCGATCTTGTTGGGCAGGAAGGGGATCGGCCGCTTGAGACGCGGATCGAAGAGCCCCTCGGCGGCCAGCAGCGCCTTCAACCGCTCGATGCGGGCGAGGAGTTCACCGATGCCGACCGGGCGAATCTCGGTGATCCGCAAGGACACCGTGCCGCGCCCGGTGAAGAACTGGAGCTTGCCGTAGACCACGACCCGGCTGCCTTCCTGCAGCGGCACCGCCGAACTGCGCAGCAGATCCGGATCGCAGGTGACCGACAGCGACATGTCGGCGGCGGTATCGCGCAACACCAGGAAGGCAGTCCGGGTCCCGGGCCGCAGATTGATCTGCGTGATCTGCCCCTCCACCCACACCGCGCCCAGCCGGTCGATCCACTGCGCCACCTTCACCGCGATGGTGCGCACCGGCATCGGGTTCTCGGCGGTGCTGGCCTGCCGCTCGCTCTTCTCGGTGCTCACCGGCCCAATCATGTCAGGACCCACCGACGTAAATCGTCGGTGGGTCCGGATGGTGACAACTGATTTCGTGCGGTCCGGGTAACTCGTGGGGTACCCCCAAAATCGGTTCGGCACCTAACCGCCGGCACGCGTGTGGGACCGGTAACGGCACTTGGCCGGGCGCTAGAGTTCCGGAGAGGCGGCGTTAGCCTGCACGGTGGCGATGCGATTGGTGAGCATGGTGACGAAGGGGGCGCGGTCGCGGGTGTTCAGCTCGTATTCGAGCAGGGCGGCCAGATCGTCGACGGTGAGCTGGCGCAGGCGGGCGCGCAGCTGGGCCAGGGTCATATTGGTGTAGTCGTAGCGGGTGGCTACCTCGGGCGCGGCCGGTTCGGCCGGGGCGCTGCCATTGTGGCCGTTGGTGGCGGCAATGGAAGCCGTTGCGGGCGCCGGGGTCTCGGCGGGCTCGGGCTCGGCGGCGGGTGTTTCGGGAGTGACGTCGGCAACCGGCTCGGGCGCGGGGGCGGCCGGTTCGGTCACGGGCGGGGCCGGGGTTTCGGCCGGGGTGTAGAGATCGAAACTGCTCTTGCGTACCGATTCGAAGCCGGCGCTCGGAGTTTGCTCGTCCTCGTCTTCATCGAAGGTCGCCCAGGCCGGCTGTTCTTCCGGCTGATTGAGCAAACGGTCGAAAACGGCATCGCCCTTGAGTGCGAGGCTGGTCACGAACTGCTGGAAGTGCATGGTGGTCTGCAACATCTGGCTGATCGCGGTGATCGGGAAATTGATTGCGGTGGTCGGTAGCCGGCGAGTTTCCTCGAGGGCATAGACAGCAGCCCCGGCGGCGACCCGGGCCAGGAACGGAGGTCGGAACATGGTCCTAGCCTGCCCGAAACGCCGTGTGATGCAAAGGTGAGAACTCACAGAATGTGATTTCGGCGCCAACCTCCGGGCGAATGCGCGTCACCCGGCACACGTATTCTGTGGGCTATGTCCTCGGCTATCCCTTTGAACGTCGGAATCGTCCGGTCCACGTCGGATAATGCCGACGCGCCGAAACGAGTGCTGCTCGCCGAACCTCGCGGCTACTGCGCCGGTGTGGACCGGGCGGTGGAAACGGTGGAGAAGGCGCTGGAAAAGCACGGCGCTCCGCTCTATGTGCGCAAGGAAATCGTGCACAACCGGCACGTGGTGGAAACGCTACGGGAGCGCGGCGTGATCTTCGTGGACGAAACCGACGAGGTGCCGCACGGCGCCGTCGTGGTGTTCTCCGCGCACGGCGTCTCGCCGATGGTGCACCAGACCGCCGCCGAGCGGGAACTGCACACCATCGACGCCACCTGCCCGCTGGTGACCAAGGTGCACCAGGAGGCCAAGCGCTTCGCCCGCGACGATTTCGACATCCTGCTCATCGGCCACGAGGGCCATGAGGAGGTGGAGGGCACCGCCGGTGAGGCGCCCGATCACGTGCAGCTGGTCGACGGGCCCGACGCCGTGGACAACGTCACCGTGCGCGACGAGAACAAGGTGATCTGGCTGTCCCAGACCACACTGTCGGTCGACGAGACCATGGAGACCGTGCAGCGGCTGCGGCAGAAGTTCCCCAAGCTGCAGGACCCGCCGAGCGACGACATCTGCTACGCCACCTCCAACCGCCAGACCGCCGTCAAGGCCATGGCGCCCGAATGCGATCTGGTGATCGTGGTCGGCTCGCGCAACTCCTCCAACTCGGTCCGGCTGGTCGAGGTCGCCCTGAGCGCCGGCGCGGGCGCGGCCCACCTGGTCGACTACGCCCGCGAATTGGACCTGGCCTGGCTGGAGGGCGTGCGCACCATCGGTGTCACCTCCGGCGCGTCGGTGCCCGAGATCCTGGTCGAGGGCGTACTCGAACTGCTGGCCGAGCACGGCTTCGGCGAGGTGCAGCCGGTGACCACCGCCAACGAGACCCTGGTCTTCGCCCTGCCCCGCGAACTGCGCGCCGCCCGAAGCTGATTCGCGGCGATACAAGCTGAAACGAACGCCCGGTGTGGAATCCACACCGGGCGTTCTGATGTTCCTAGCGCTCTATGCGACCGGAATCGCGTTCGCGGTAGCGGACATTCGGGCGAGGGTGCGGTGGTACGTCGCTATTGGGGTTGCGACGGCGGCGGGCCTCGGGCGCCTGCGCGGCCGGGTTGGCCCCGGCGGCGCGGCGATCGGCCGGTGGTTTGCGGTCGGTGGCGGGCTGGCGGGCCGCGGCTTTGCGATCGGGGGTGGCGCGACGATCGGCGGGGTTGCGTTTGCGCTCACCGGCCTGGCGCGCGGCGGCCGGATTGGCTCCGGCGGGCTTGCGGCCCTGGCGGTCGGCGGGCTTGCCCACCCGGGGCGGACGGTCGGCGGTGCGTCCGGCGGGGCGGCGTGAAGGGGCCGCGGCCGGTTCGGCGTCAACGCTGTCGTCGTGCTCCGGGGCGGAACGGAAACGTCGTCTGGCGGGGTCCTTGGAGTCGGCCGGACGGGTGCGCTGGGCGCGCGCGGCGCGGGCGGGACGGGCGGTGCGGGCGCGCGGCTTGCGTAGCTCGCCGGACGAGCCGTCCTGTTCGCGGCGATGCAGATAGATCCGGACCGCGCCGATAATGAGCACCAGGACGGTGGCCAGGGCCATGGTGGGGAAGCGGTTCACCAGCGGGATGGCCAGATTCAGCAGGATGTTCTTCAGCTCGAGCCCGCCGGAGCTGCCGAGCATTTGCTGATAGGCCAGCGGCACCGAGACGAACAGCAGCAGCGGGGGCAGCACCATGGTGGTGAAAAGGCCCCTGTACCGGACGGCCAGTACGGCCAGAACGCAACCGAGCACATACAGCGCCGCGAACGTACCGGTCAGCTCGCTTCCGCCGCGAGCATCAATGAAGAATCCGATGAAAGTGCAGGTCACCGCAATCAGCACCGCCGCACCGGCGGGTACGCCGGGGATGGACGGCACGATCGAACGGTGCGACGGGGGCACCTCGGCTCGCTCGCTTTGGGTTACTGCCACGTCAAGCACACTAAGGCATGAAGGTATTTCGCGAGGGAGGCGACATCACGCGGGTATCGCGGGCGACCTCCTCAGCGCGGATCGGACTCGGCGAAACCGACGGCTCGCGGCCAGGAATCCACCCGGTGGATCTCGGGCACCGGGGCGTCCGCTATCTCCAGGTCGTGGAGTTTGCGGGCGGTCACCATGACGCGGGATTCCACCGAGGCCACGGTGTGGTTGAAGGCGTCCACGGCCTTGCCGAGCTGGGCGCCGAGCCGGTCCAGATGGCGGCCGGTGGTGCCCAGGCGGGTGTAGAGCTCGCGGCCCAGTTGCTGGATGGCGGCCATATCGGCGGTGAGGGCCTCCTGCCGCCAGCCCAGGGCGACGGTGCGCAGCAGCGCCATGAGGGTGGTGGGGGTCGCCAGCACCACGTTCTTGGCGAAGGCGTATTCGAGCAGCCCGGAGTCGGTGCCGAGGGCGGCATCGAGGAAGGGATCGCCGGGGACGAACAGCACCACGAATTCGGGGGAGGGGTCGAAGGATGCCCAATACTCCTTGGCGGCCAGCTGATCCACATGATTGCGCAGGTGCTTGGCATGCCGGGCCAGGTGGCCGTCGCGTTCGCGGGACTCCTCGGTGGCGGCGGCGTCCAGATAGGCGGTGCAGGGGACCTTGGCGTCGACGACGATCTGCCGCCCGCCCGCCAGCCGCACCACCAGATCGGGACGGACCACGCCGTCGGGTGCGCCGGGTGCGGCCCCGCGGCGGGTGACCTGGGTGTCGAAATCGCAGTGCCGGGTCATGCCCGCCAGTTCCACGACCCGCTCCAATTGGATCTCGCCCCAGCGGCCGCGCACCTGCGGGGCACGCAGGGCGGCCACCAATTGCCCGGTCTGCGTGGACAGCTGGTGCGACATGCGCTGCATGCCCGCAACCTGTTCGCGCAGGCCGGAATACGCATTGATGCGATTGTGCTCGACTTCCTGGATGTGCCGGTTCAGGGTTCCGACCGCTTCGCGCAGCGGTTCCATCATCGCGCCCAGGGCATGCGATTGCCGCCGCGCCGCATCCTCGCTGGCCGCGCCCAGGGACTGCCGCAGTAACCGCTCGTTGTCGCGCATGGCGGCCAGCCGCGCCTCGGCCACGGCCGCGCGTTGCCCCGCCCGCGCGGCATGCCCCAGCCAGCCGAGGGCCAGCCCCGAGATGAACACCAACAGCAGCGCAAACAGCATCGGTGCGGTCATGGGTGCAGATAGTGCCCCACCACACCGACAGTCCCGCCTCTCCGAGCCTTTAGCGGCGTGCCGACGGCCGTTGCCCGTCCCGCATTCGTGCCGGCGGTCGGGTGCCGACCCGATTTTGGGCGTACCCGGTGAGTTACCCCGACCGTCGCGAGATCAGTTGTCGCCTTGGCATACGCCAAACACCCACAGCAGGTCCGACCAGAGCAACCAGATCGCAATACACCAGCGGGTTTCGGGCGATTCGCATGGGTAGCGGTGAGTTTGTCGGAGCGATCGCCTACCGTTCAGCGACATGCGCATCCTGCACACCTCCGACTGGCATATCGGGCGCACCTTCCATGGCGTCGATCTGCTGGCCGACCAGGAGTGTTCGCTGCGGGCCATCGCCGAGTTGGTGGCCGCGGAGAAGGTGGATGCGGTCGTGCTGCCCGGGGACGTGTACGACCGGTCCATTCCGAGCGCGGATGCGATCGCGGTCTGCAACCGGGGATTCGAGGCGATTCGCGCGGCGGGGGCAACCATCGTCGCAACCTCGGGCAACCATGATTCGCCGACACGGCTGGGGGCGCTGGGGAGTTTCGCGGCGGCGGGTGGGCTGCATCTGCGCTGCGCCATCGCGGATGTGGCGAAGCCGGTGCTGCTCTCGGATGAGCACGGCGAGGTGGCGTGCTACGGCATTCCGTATCTGGAGCCGGATATCACCCGGGTGGAACTGGGCGTGCCGCAGGCGCGCTCGCATGCCGAGATCCTGGACGCGGCCATGGGGTTGATTCGCGCCGATCTCGCGGGGCGGGATGGAACGCGGTCGGTGGTGCTGGCGCACGCGTTCGTGGTGGGCGGGGAGGCCACCGGGTCGGAGCGGTCCATCTCGGTGGGCGGGGTCGAGACCGTGCCGCTGGCCGCCTTCGACGGCATGGACTATGTGGCGCTGGGGCATCTGCATTCGCCGCAGACGCTGTCGGAGTCGGTGCGGTACTCCGGGTCGCCGCTGCCGTACTCGTTCGGGGAGCGGTCGCATCGCAAGGCGGTGTGGATCGTGGAGCTGGACGGGGGCGGACTGTCCTCGGTGGAGCGGCGGGAGCTGCCGGTGGTGCGCGGGCTCAGCCAGCTCGACGGGACCCTGGACGAACTGCTCGAGGCGCCCGAGTTCGCGGCGGCCGAAGACCATTACGTGTCGGCGACTCTGACCGACGGGGCGCGGCCGGTCGATGCGCTGCGCAAGCTGCGGCAGCGGTTCCCGCATGCCGTGCACGTGGAATGGGTTCGGCCCGAAGGCAATCCGGAACTGCGGTACCGGGAGCGGGTGCACGGGCGGCGCGATACCGAGATCGCGCGGAGCTTCCTCGCCGATGTGCGGGGCGCGCCGACGGCCGGGGAGCTGACCTGGCTCGAGCGCGCGCTGGCCGCGGCCGTGCGGGAGCAGGACGGGCCGGTGCGGGTATCCGCCGGTGCCGCAGTGGAATCGGGCGAATCCGCCACCGAGCTATCCGCATGAGCGGTGTTCACCGCGACGCCTCGGCGTGTCCCGCGGGCGTGCGCGGAGCAAGAGTTGTTGGATGGTGTTCGGCGGAAGGGGGCGCGGCGTGCGGCTGCATCGACTGGAACTGACCGCCTTCGGCCCGTTCGCCGAGACCACGGTGGTGGATTTCGACGAGCTCGGGGCCGACGGCCTGTTCCTGCTGCACGGGCAGACCGGGGCGGGCAAGACCACCATTCTCGACGCCATCGCCTTCGCGCTCTACGGCAGCGTGCCCGGGGCGCGCGGGGAGAGCAAGCGCCTGCACTCCGATCACGCCGACGAGCAGACCCCGCCGCGCGTGTCCCTGGAGGCCACCATCGGCGGCCGCCGCCTGCGCCTGATCCGCACCCCCGAATTCCAGCGCCCCAGCAAGCGCGCCAAATCCGGCTGGGTCAAAGAGAACGCGTCCGCCACCCTGGAATGGCTCGACGGCCGCGGTCAGCACCTGTCCCGCATTCCCGATATCGGCGACGAGGTCATTCGCCTGCTCGGCATGAGCGCCGATCAGTTCTTCCAGGTCGTTCTCCTGCCCCAGGGTGACTTCGCCCGCTTCCTCCGCGCCGACAACGAGGACCGCGAGAAGCTCCTCGAAAAGCTCTTCGACACCGAGCGTTTCGGCACCGCCGAACAGTGGCTCCTCGACAAACGCCGCGCCTCCCACGCCGACCTCGAGTCCCGCAAGGACAGCATCGACCGCCTCATCGCCGGCGTGGCCCAGGAAGCCGGCCTCGCCGTCACCGAAACCGTCGGCCTCGCCGAGGCGGTCGACTGGTCGCAAACCCTGCTCGCCACCGCCCGCACCGAACTCACCACCGCCACAACCGAACTCGAATCCCGCCGCACCGAGGCCGCCGCCGCCCTCGCCGCCGCCGAGGACCAGCGCCGCCTGCACGACCTGCACCGCCGCCTCACGGCCGCGCGCGACCAATTGGCCGCCCACGCCGCCACCGCGGAGCGCCGCACCGCGGTACAAACCGAACTCGACCGCGCCCGCCGCGCCGAACCGGTCGCCGCCGCCCTCCAAGAGGCCCGCGCCGCCGCGGTAGCCCTCCGCCGCCGCGACGAGGCCGGCTCCCGTTCTGCCGAACAGCTGGCCACCCGCCTGCTCGAGCCCGCCAGCGCCGAATTGCCCGGAACATTCTGGGCCGCAAGCGATCTGGCCTGTGGTGAACTCGCTGGCACCGACCTCGGAGACGAGCTGGAGGCGCTCGAGCCGCCGCCGGCCGAGCCGTCGCCGGCGAGGGATGCTCGCGCGATTCCGCCCGGATCCGGAGGGTCGTCCCTCTCCGGCGACGAGGCCGCACGCGATGGGGAACTGCCGATCGGCGCGGTTGGCGACCACGGTGGATCCGCCGCCGATGGGCTGATCCTTGCCACCGGCGACCATGGCGCGCCGGCTGCGGATGCGCTGTTCGATAGCGGCGGGGCCGAAGGTCCCGCGCGGGGGGTGTTGTCCGGCCCGAACGTGAGCGGCGCACCGGGATCGTTGCATGCCGCGGATGCGCGCGGCGGTGCGCCGGCCGCCTCGGATCGGCTCGGTGCCTCGGAACATACGCGGGATGCGGAGCCGTCCGCTGGGCTGCATGCGGCCATCGAGCGGTGGACTGTGCAGCTGGGTGCGCTGGATGAGGTACGCGCGGACGCGGAGTCGGCCACGGTGCTGTCGGCGGAGCTGCGCAGGTTGCGGCAGGAACAGGCCGAATTGTCGGGGCGCGCCGAGAAATTGGCGCGGCAGCGGGACGAATTGCCCGAATCGATTGCCGGGGTGGAGGCGCGGCTGCGGGAAGCCACCGATGCGGCGGCCGGGTTGCCGGTGCTCGCGGCGGAGTGCGAGCGCTTGCGGACCGCTGCGCGGTCTGCGCTCGAACTGGTTACGCGGCGAACGGAATTGGAGCAGGCGCGGGCAGCCTTCGAGGCGGCGCGGATGACGCACCTGGATGCCCGGGAGCACACGCTCGAACTGCGGGAGCGGCGGCTGGCGGGCATGGCCGCCGAGCTCGCGGGTGCGCTGGTGGCGGGTGTGCCCTGCACGGTGTGCGGTTCTCCGGAGCATCCCTCACCGGCGGAGGCCTCCGGCGCGGCGGTGTCCAATGCCGCCGAGGAGAAGGCGGCCGCCGCCGAGCGTGCGGCCGAGACCGCCAGGGAGAAGGCCGGAACGCGGGTCACCGACCTGGAACGTGCCATCGAACTGCTCGTCGAACGCGGCGGCGACGCCGACCGTGCACAGCTGGCCGCCGATCTGCAGGCCGCGACCGAACGCCATGAGCAGTCCCGCCGATCCGCCACCGCCGTGGACGCGCTGACCGCCGAACTCGCCCGCCTGCGTGCCGACGAGACACGCCTGCACAATGAGCTTCGCGACTGCGAAAGCCGCAGCAGCGCGACGACGGAACGGATCATCGCCGCCGACCGCCGGCTGGCCGAGCTCACCGAGCGGTTGCAGACCGCGGCGGGGACCGACGGCACCGTCGAGCGCCGCCACGCCCGGCTGCGCTCGCTGATCGCGGACGCCACCGAGCTGCGCACCGCCCGCGCCGATGCCGCGACCGCACGCGACCTGGTGGCCACGGCTGCCCTTCGGGTCGAAACCCTCTCTCGCGAAGCCGGTTTGGTCGATTCCGCGCTGCCGGTCATGCGGGCCGACGGCGCCGGTCCCGACTACACCGTGCTCGCCGACTATGCCCGCATCGTCGACGCTGCCTCCCGCACGCCCCAGCAGCAGGCGGACCTGGAGGACGAACTGGTCACGGCCGACCGCACCCGCGCGCACGCCGAAGCCGTGCTCGCCGAACCCGAGGTCCGGGCCGCCGCGGAGCGCGCCCCCGGCGATCTCGCCCAGTTGGAATCGGCTGTCGCACAGGCCCGGTCGCTCCTCGATGCGGCCGTCGCCGCCCACGCCGGGGCAACCCGCCGCGTGGAGCAGCTGGAGAACCTGTGCGGCCAGCTCTGGGCGGCCGTCGACCGCATCGCCCCGTTGCTGCGCGCCCATGACGAACTGTCCCGCCTCGCCGATGTGGTGGCGGGTCGCGGTGAGAACAACCGCAAAATGTCGCTCCGCTCCTATGTCCTGGCCGCCCGCCTGGAAGAGGTGGCCCTGGCCGGCTCCGTTCGCCTGCGCCGCATGTCCGGCGGCCGCTACGAACTCGTCCACTCCGACGCGGCGGGCCGCTACGGCCGCCGCGGCGGCCTGGGCCTGGACATCCGCGACGACTACACCGGCGCGGTCCGCCCCGCCAAAACCCTCTCCGGCGGCGAAACCTTCATGGCCTCACTGGCTTTGGCCCTCGGCCTGGCCGACGTGGTCGCCGCCGAATCCGGCGGCCTCGCCCTCGACACCCTCTTCATCGACGAGGGCTTCGGCTCCCTCGACGCCGACACCCTCGACGCCGTCATGGGCGTCCTCGACGAACTCCGCTCCGGCGGCCGCGTAGTCGGCGTGGTCAGCCACGTGGACGAAATGCGCCAGCGCATCCCCAGCCGGCTCCACGTAATCCGCACCCGCACCGGTTCCCACCTCGAGACCACGGTCGCCTGAGCGTCGTCCGCCGACACCCTGACTAGAACGCGTTCCTGTTATGGTCGGGCCAGTGTTGCACGCGCGTGTTCGGCGCGCCCGGAAACCCTAGGGAGGGAACCTCCATGCCGTTCGTGACCACCAGTGACGGAGCCGAGATCCACTATCTGGACACCGGCGGCGACGGACCCGCCGTCCTGCTGGTCCACGACATTCTCCTCGACGCCACTCAGTGGCGGCCACAGCTGGAATCACTGGCTCCCGACTATCGGGTCATCGCCGTCGACACCCGCGGCCATGGCGAAACCTCCGATCCCGGTACGCCATTCGACTATTCTCGCCTGGCCCGCGACTGCTGGGCCGTGGCCGACGAGCTCGGGCTCGAGAAGATCGTTCTGGGCGGACTGTTCCACGGCGGTATCGTCGCCCTCTGGGCGGCCTGGCTCGCCCCCGCTCGGGTTCGCGGCCTCGTTCTCATCGGCACTCGCGCCGACGCCTACGGTCCCGAGGAATACGCCGGATACAAGTCGATCCTGCTGAAGCAGTGGGTCCTCGGCTCCCAGCCGCTCGACGAGATAACCCGCATGATCGCGGCGCAGATGATCGGCGGTGACAACGAGCGCCATCGCCACTACTGGCTGGAGAAGTGGGCCGCTTCGGATCGCCTGCGCCTCGAGCAGGCCATCATCGCCCTGCTCGAACGCGAGGGCATCGAGGACAAGATCCACGAAATCACCGCTCCCGCACTGCTTCTGCACGGCGCGGGCGATGTGGTCTACACCGGCTACCGCATGCGGGCGCTGGCCGGGCAATTGGGCGGACCGACCCGCGTCGAATCCATCGACGCCGACAGCGCCACCCACGCCGTCACCTGGACCCACCCGGAGATCACCGACCCCCTGATCCGAGAATTCCTCGACACTCTCTAGCCGGGGATTGCGAGGTTCAGCACCAATTCGCTGTCCTCCACCCGCATATCCACCAGGCGCAGTAGCGTTTCCGCGCCAGCACCGTCGTCCCCACCGTATGGGTCCCACACCCGCCGGTGGGGATCGGGACGGCGCTCGTACACCACATTCGAACTCCACCAGTGCCGGAATGCCGCGTACGGCCGCAGGGTTGCGAGGATCTCCTCCGCCACGCGGTGATGCCTGGGGACGGCGGCGTAGTGCCGGAATCGTCCCACCGCCATTTCCGCCTCCCACTCCCAATTGGGCGTGACCCGCTTGGCTACCGGATCGGCGAACAACCACATCAGCAGGCTCGGGGCGGTACTCAGACCGGGCCAGGTCCGCCGGAACGCGTCATTGGACGCGACGACGCGCCAATGCTTCCAGAATGCCGCCGGATGCTCGATGGCCGACAACACCGCCGTCAGGTGCGCATCGGACAGGTCCTCGCCCGCCACCGGCAGCGTGCTCTCCGCCAGCAGATACAGGTGCCGCCGTTCACTTTCGGTCAACCGCAGCAACTCTGCCAGCTTCGCCAGGATCTTCTCCGAAGGCACCTTGCTGTTCTGCTCGATCGCGGCCAGATAGCCGGGTGCGCACGGGATGCGTTCGGCCAGCTCCTGCTGGGTGCGCCAGCCGGCGCGCGGCCGCCGTGTCCGCACGAAATCGCCCAGCGTCGGAATCGAGACCTCGTCCGCGCCCATCACCTGAAGCCCACGCATCTGCGCACCGTATCAGCCTCGTGCACAGTCTGTTTCAACTCGGAGCGACCGATCGCGCGGCGACCGCACCTGACTGGAAGTAGTGCCCGGCGCCACCCCATCTCACTCGGGGTAGCGGATGATCTTGCGGCGGTTCGGGCCGCGTTGTTTGTATGTGAGAACACATCATTTCGGCAGCGGCGCAACCCTTTCCGTGCGGCGGTGGCGGTGGTGTGAGGAGGGGAACCTTCGGGGGTGGATCCAGTCGACGGTGACTGGATCCACCGCCGGGCGTCATGGCTTCCCGGCCGCGCGCAGCAGTCGCAGCTGGCCGATTTCGCTGGCGTTCTTCATCAGTTCGGCGTTCACCCAGGCGAGGGTGTGGGCGACGGTCATCTCGGGGTCGTCCGGCCAGGGGAAAGGGGCGGGGGCGTCGAGGGTGGTGTCGTCGAGCTGGTCCAGCAGTTGTGTCCAGTCCTTGTGCAGGCCGCGCAGCCAATCGATAGCGGAATCGGGACCCGGCCAGGTGGTTTCGGTGCGGTCGCGTGGGGTGCGGCCGTGCAAGTGGTCGAGGGTGACGCTCCACCACCATCCGATATGCCAGCTGATCCAGCCGATGGTGGGTACCGGGATCGGGTCCGGCTCGGTGTCGGCCCAGTCCGGAGCCCAGTCGCCGGCCGGGTTCTGGTGCATTGTCCAGTGCAAAGCCGAAGGCTCCCAGAGGAAGTCGTCGAGGTGCAGGCGCTCCAAGTGGTACTCGAACAGCGACCAGACCAGATCGAACTGCCAGCGCAGCAGTGCGCTTCGTGAGGCAACCATGGGTCGCATCCTGGTGTGCGCGCCTGGGTGGGACAAACGATTTACCGTCCGACACGCTCGAATCGGCGACGGCTAGCGGCCCTCGAGTGCGGTCCGCAGCTCGTCGTAGGTCGATGCCAGCGTGTGCAGTGTGTCGGCCGCGCCGGCATCGTCGCCGACGACCAGGGCGTACTGGAGGGAGCCGACGAGGCGGGCCTGTTCGGTGGCGATGGTTGCCGCGGCGGTGTGGCCCACCGAGTGCAGGCAGGTGGCCGCGTCGGCGAGCCGCCGGGTGCCGACTCGGACGGCGAAGTGGACGAGATGCTCGCGCAACTGCTGATCGCAACCGGATCCCACCCGCGCCGCGAGCGCCCGCGCGGCGTCTCCGTTGCCGAGGCTGCCCGGCAGCAGATCGGTGACGTCCTTGCCGCTGAGCCGGTCGATCGCGCGGGGGAGCGCGCCGACGACGGCTGCTTTCGGGTCCACCGGGGTGTGGCGAACGAAGTTGGTGCGCAGGGTGAACGGCCGGCCGTAGTCGAGCGTGTCGGCCTGCCACGCGGCGGTGAACTCGCTCACCGGAATACGCGCATACGGATACCCCTGCGGATCGTGGACCGTCACCCATTCGGCGTCCAGCGCGAGCACGATGAGAAAGTGATCGGCGCCGATCGGCCCCGTCATCCCCGGCTGATACCGCAGCTGCCCCATCTCGAGAGGCCCGACCATGACCGGCCCCTCTGCCACCGCCGATCGGAGCCGCTCGAGCGCACCGCGGGCATCCTCATCACTACTGGTCGTCGCGGTCCACCCGAGCAACTCCAGCGCCTCGCCGATCCCGATATCCGGATTCCACCCGAACGCATCGAAGAACGGCAGCTCGCCACCCGGCAATTGCATGCCGAACGGACTGCCGGTCACCGTCTCGATAACCGCCACATCGGGCGCGTCCGCGCCGAACATCATCGCCAGGCAATTGGCATAGCAGTACGGCCCGGAACCGCGGTAGGAAATGTCTCTCACCCCACCAGCCTGGCATTTTTCCCGGGAAAACGCACAAATCCATTGGGCGACAGGAATTTTGAATTCCTGAAATCGCATTGCCGCTGCGTGCGGAGGATCACGGGCGCGTGTTCGCTGTGTTCGACACGACCGATGTGAGCGCCCTCGCAATGGCTAGCGCACGGGCGCGGGGGCGATAGCGTCGAATCCGTTGCGCGTGATCCCTAGGTGAAGGTGGGTGCTGGGCGGGCTGTGGTGATGGTTGCTGTCGGAGCGATGGTGCTCGGTGTCGGGGCGGGTCCCGCCCGGGCCGATGAGGCGCATGTCGACGGTCCGCTCGGCAGTTGTGAGCAGTTGGCGCTGCCCGGACCGGTCGGGCCGCCTTTGTCGACGTATTCGGCGCCGAATCCGGGTGCGGGGCTGATGTCGCTCGCTGTGGCGGAGCCGGAAGTGCAGCAGCGGTTGCCGAAACAGGTCGATCTGCGGTCCGAGCGCACCGGTTTCAATGACCAGTGGTCCTTCGCCGCGGACGGCGGGCAATTGTATGTCGCCGCACCCGACGGTGATTCGACCTGGCACCGCGCGTGAAGGCAATCGGATCACCATCCTGGACCCGTGGCTCCCCGGCGGCGACTACACCGCCGAAACCCTGGCCGCCCCAACAGGACTCAACTATGCATACACAGACCCCTCCGGCTGGACCCTCGAAACCCGCGACTTCGACTACGCCGCCTCCCCCGCCCCTCTCCGCCTCTGCGCCGAAAACGCCTGCCTGGACCTGAATCTGGAGCTGGTCGACGGCCTACGCTCCTTCCGCACCCCCGACGGCCTCACAGCCCCGCGCACCTACACCGGCGCAATCACCATCCTCCAAGAAACCCTGGACAGCCTGGCGACCGCTCCCGCCCCTCTCGTCCGAGCGATCCGGCTGCTCACCGACACCACCCCGCTCCGCGAAATCACCGCCACCGCCTCTCTGGGCGACCTCACCATCCACCTCCCCACCGGCCCCCTCGCTCTCCGCCGCCAACCCTGATCCGACCTGGCCATTTGCCGCCGGTCGTTGCCGGTGCGGTGCAGGCGTGTTTCAATATAAGTAAAAACTTATTTAAGGAGGATGGGATGGCGATCGTTATCGAGCCTGCTGAGGTTGCCGGGCTGGTGGTTCGGGAGGTGCGGACCGGGGTTCGGGATGGGGTGGCTACGCGGATTGCGGTGGCCCGGCGGAGTTATGCGACGGATCAGGCGGATCTGTGGGATGCGTTGACGGATGCGGAGCGGATTCCGCGGTGGTTTCTGCCGGTGAGCGGGGAGTTGAAGGTGGGTGGGCGGTATCAGCTGGAGGGGAATGCGGGCGGGGTGGTGGAGGAGTGTGAGGCGCCGGAGCGGTTCGCGCTCACATGGGAGATGGGGGAACAGATTTCGTGGGTGTCGGTGACACTCAGGGCGGAGGGGGAGGGGACGCAGCTGGAGTTGGTGCACGAGGCGCATGTGGATCCGGCGTTCGCGGAGCAGTTCGGGCCGGGGGCAGTCGGGGTGGGGTGGGATCTGGCGCTGGCGGTGGGGCTCGGCGTACATATCGAGACCGGGGCGGCGGTGGATCCGGCGGAGGGGATGGCGTTTCCGCTGACGCCGGCGGGGAAGGAGTTCGTGCGGCTGGCCGCGCTGGGGTGGGCGGAGGCGGCCATTCGGGATGGGGACGAGCCGGAGGCGGCGCGGGCGGCCGCGGAGCGGACGGTGCGGTTCTACACCGTGGAGCCCGAGGACGGTTCGGCCTGCTGATGGGGTCCGGTCCGGAGAAGATCTTCGAGGCGTTGGGCGATCCCGTTCGCCGGTACGTGCTCGAACTGCTGGTCGGCGAGGAACAGCCGGCCAGTGCGATTGTCGCTGCGGTGCAGGGGCATACGCGGATTTCCCAGCCCGGCGTTTCCCAGCATTTGAAGGTGATGCGGGACGCCGGGCTGGTGAGCGTACGCGCGGAGGGGACGCGCCGGTTCTATGCGCTCGACGCCGCGAGCCTGGCGGCGGCGCAGGCGTGGCTGGCACATCTGACCGACCCGCTGCACCGCTTCGCGCAGCCGCTGGACGCACTCGCCACCGAGGTCGCCCGCGGCAAGCGCGCACGGCGTGCGGCCGAATCGGATGCGGCCGAGGCGGACCGGCGTGCGATCGAGCCCGATCCTCGTGCGGCCGAACCGGGTCGGCGGACAGCCGAGCCCGGTCCGGTGGCCGACGAACCGGGCAAGGATGTCCGGCCCGCGTGAACGCCTAGTTGCCGGTGGTGTCCTCGTGGTCAAGCAGCCAGCGCTTGATCGGGAGGCCCCAGCGGAAGCCGCCGAGGGATCCGTCGGTGCGGATGACGCGGTGGCAGGGGACGAACAGAGCCGCCGCATTGCGGGCGCAGGCATTGGCCGCGGCGCGGGTGGCGGCGGGCCGGCCGGAGACGATGGCGAAATCGGTGTAGGTGACCGGTTCGCCTGCGGGGATCTTGCGCAGCACTTCCCAGGCGTGGACCAGGAAGGGTCCGGAAACCTGGCGTACCGCAATCGAATCGATGGCCAGGATGTCACCGGCGTGGTAGTCCTCGATGGCCTTGGACACCACGCCCAGCGAATCCCGTTGGCGCAGTTCGGCAGGACGCAGGGTGGGATGGATCAGGCCGCGCAGGTTCTCGGCGTCGGCGGTCCAGCCGGAGGCCAGGACCGCGCCGTCGCGGTCGACCAGGGCGGTGAACGGGCCGGCGGGGGTGGACAGGGTGGCGTAATCGGCGGTCATGGTCGCCTTTCGTGTTGTCGCGATGCGGGAGGCGGCGCTGCCTGCGGTGATGAGTTCGGTTGGCGCGGTGGTGATCACAGCGGTGTCCTCGCTTTGCGGGCGGTGGTGACGCCATTGCCGGCCGGGCCCGGATTGGCCAGGGCGTGCTTCCACAGGTGCATGGTCAGATAGGACCGCCAGGGGGCGAAGCGGGCGGTCTCGGTCAGGTCGATGCCGATCAGGGCCGCGCCGCGGCGGACCACCAGATCGGTGTGCAGCAGGGTGTCGGGATCGGCCAGCAGGCGCATGGTCACGTAGTCGGCGGTCCACGGGCCGACCCCGTCCAGCGCCAGCAGATCACGGCGCAGGTCGGCGGCGGTGCGCCCGGCGTGCAGGACGAGATCGCCGGTGGCGATGGCGCGCGCCGCGGCGACAATGGCCTCGGTGCGGCGGATGGGCCCGCTGAGCACCTCGGCGCCGCGTTCGGCAATGGCTTCGGGAGTGGGGAACAGGTGCGGGACCGGGCCCGGAATGGCCTCGCCGAGCGCCTGCACCAGCCGGGAGGTGTGCGTATTGGCGGCCGCGATCGAGATCTGCTGACCGATCATGGTGCGCAGCAACAGTTCCGGGCCGTCCAGGCAGCCGGGCACCCGGATGCCGGAAGGCAGGATGGTGCCGGGACCCGCAGGTCCCAGCGCCGCGCCGTCGCGGGCGGGACCGGAGCCGTTGCCGGACGGGTTCAGCGCCGCACCGGCCATTCCGGCCGCCAGCGCCTCGTCGATGCCGATGGGATCGGCATCCAGGTCCAGGAAATGCCGCAGCCGCGCGACAGTCGGCGCGAGATCCCGCATATCGTGCAGCGACAGCGTGGCGCGCACATGGCCCGGCTGAATCGATAGTCGAATCGTGGTGTGGCCGTGCGGGGTTCGCAGGCTGCGGGTGAACACCCCGTCCTCCCACAGCTCCAGCCCGGGCGCGGTATGCGAGGCGAGGAACCATTCCAGCCAGGACTTGTCCAGCGGCTCGCGGTACGGAAGCCGCAGTGTGAGAAGACCATTGGTGGAAGGCAGCGTATCGCCGTTGCGGCGCCGCGATTCCTCGCGCAGCGTTGTCGGGCTGACCGCGAAGACCTCGCGCACCGTGTCATTGAACTGCCGGATGCTGGCGAAGCCGGCGGCGAACGCGATATCCGACATGGGCAGCCGGGTGGTCTGGATGAGCAGCCGCGCGGTATGGGCGCGGTGGGCGCGGGCCAGGGCCAGCGGCCCGGCCCCCAGTTCGCTGGTCAGTACGCGGGTCAGTTGTCGTTGGGAGTAGCCGAGGGTATCGGCCAGGGCGGGCACGCCGCCGCGTTCGATGACGCCGTCGGCGATCAGGCGCATGGCCCGGGCGGCCAGGTCGGCGCGGGTGTTCCAGAGGGGGGAGCCGGGCGCGGCATCGGGCAGGCAGCGCCGGCAGGCGCGGAAGCCCGATTGCTGGGCCGCCGCGGCAGTAGGCAGGAAGGTGACATTGACGCGTTTCGGCGTAATAGCCGGACACGAAGGGCGGCAATAGATTCCGGTTGTGCGCACCGCGGTGAAGAATTGCCCGTCGAACCGGGCATCCCGGGTCGCCACGGCGCGGTAGCAACTCTCGAAATCCAGATCGTTCGCACTCACATAGACCACCATCGCAGTCGGCGGCCTTCGGTGCTAGCGGAAATCCGCCATCACAACCAGCGGAAAACAGACAACCGCGCTCAACAGCACCGATTCGTCGGATTGCGGTCGGCGGCGTCGTGACGCTGCCGCCAGTATTCGCCCTCGCTCGGCAGCTCCCGCTCCGGATGATGCAGCCGCTGATGCTGCACGTAGCGCCGGTAGTCATTGCCGCCCAGGATCGAGTTGAACCACCAGACGAGGGCGCGCACGGCCCGGATGATGGCGCGCCCCGCCGACCGCAGGGGTGTGGCGGTCGGCGGGGCGGTCTGTTCGGTCATCACTGACTATTGAACTACTTCTTCGTCAGGACGACATCGGCATCCGGCTCACTGCCGCCGCCGTGCCCGCCGCCGTGTCCGGCGGCGCCGGGCGCGCGCACCTTGCCCGAGGCGATGAGCTCGTCCCATTCCTTCTGGACGTCCTTCTCCGCCTTGGTGGCGAGGAAGGAACTGGGGCCGAAGATCTTCGACGGCTCCTCCGGCGATTCGGTGGTCGCACTGCCGCCCCGGCGGAAGGCGTTCACGCACACCACCACGCCGACAATGGCCACCACCAGCACCAGCACCGCGAAGATGATCGACAGCGTGCCCTGGATGAAGGTGTTGCGGACGATCTTCTCCAGATCGCCGATGGCCTTGTCCAGCGCGGCCGGATCCTTCACACCGTTGGGCAGCTGCCCGGCGTCGCGGGCGGCCTCGTAGGCGGCCAGCTTGTCCTTGTTCTTGAAGTGCGAGGTCCAGTAGCCGATCTTCACGTCGCCGGAGAAGATCTTCTGCCAGGACGCCGTCATGGTCACCGTGAGATCCCAGAACAGCGGCAGCGCCGGAATCCAGGCCCACTTGTACAGGCCCTTCTTCACCACGATCACCAGCACCACGGTCAGCGCGACCGCGGCCAGCAGCTGGTTGGAGATGCCGAACAGCGGATACAGCGTGTAGATGCCGCCCAGCGGATCGGTGACGCCCATCAGCAGCACCGAACCCCAGGCCGCCACCACGATGCCCGAGCACAGCCAGGCGCCGGGCCGCCACGAGGCGTCCTTGAACTTGGCGAACGGGCCGCCCAGGTTGCCCAGCGAATCCGACACCATGAAGCGCGCGACACGGGTGCCCGCGTCGATGGTGGTGAGGATGAACAGCGCCTCGAACATGATCGCGAAGTGGTACCAGAACGCCTTCATGCTGGCGCCGCCGAGGAATTCGCTCAGCACCTGCGACATGCCGACCGCGAGCGTGGGCGCGCCGCCGGTGAGGGAGACGATCTTCTTCTCGCCGATCTCGGCGGCCTTCTCGTTCAGCTCGGCCGCGGTGATCGGATCACCGTGCAGGCCCAGGCTGTTCACATAGGTGACCGCGCCGTCCACGGTATTGCCGGTGAGCGCGCCGCTGGCGTTCATGGAGAAGTACAGGTGCTGGTCGATGATGCTCGCGGTGACCATGGCCATGACCGCCACGAACGACTCCATGAGCATGCCGCCGTAGCCGATCATGCGCGCCTGCGACTGCTTCTCCAGCAGCTTCGGCGTGGTGCCCGAGGACACCAGCGAGTGGAAGCCCGACAGCGCGCCGCACGCGATGGTGATGAACAGGAACGGGAACAGGCTGCCCGCGAACGCCGGGCCATTGCTGTTGGACGCGAACTGCGACACCGCGGGGGCCTGCAGCACCGGCATGGTGATGAGAATGCCCACCGCCAGCAGCACGATGGTGCCGATCTTCATGAAGGTCGACAGGTAGTCGCGCGGGGCGAGCAGCAGCCACACCGGCAGCACCGAAGCGATGAAGCCGTAGGCGATGAGCAACCACGCGATGGTGGTGCCCGACAGCGTGAACCAGTCCTGGCCCCAACCGGATTCGGCGACCCAGTTACCGGAGACGATGGCCAGCAGCAGCAGCGCGAAACCGATGATCGACACCTCGCCGACCTTGCCCGGCCGGATATAGCGCAGGTAGACGCCCATGAACAGGGCGATCGGAATCGTCATGGCAATGGAGAACACGCCCCACGGGCTGCCGCCTTCGAGCAGGCCGGTGGTGGGGTTCTTGGTGGCCGCCAGGGCGTTCACGACGACGATGCCGAGCACGGCCAGCAGGATCATCATGATGACGAGGACCGCGACGATGGCGGCGATACCGCCGACCACGCCCAGTTCGTCCCGCGCCATCTGGCCGAGCGAGCGGCCGCGGCGCTTGGACGAGGCCCACAGCACCAGGTAGTCCTGCACCGCGCCGGCGAACACCACGCCGAGGATGATCCAGATGGTGCCCGGCAGATAGCCCATCTGCGCGGCCAGCACGGGGCCGACCAGCGGGCCCGCGCCGGCAATGGCGGCGAAGTGGTGGCCGAACAGGACCCGCCGGTCCATCGGCATGTAGTCCTTGCCGTTCTCCATGGCCTCGGCCGGAGTGGCGACGTCGTCGCGCGGCTTGGTGATCTTCCATTGAATGAGCCGCGCGTAGAACTGATACGCCAGCACATAGGTGGCGACGGCCGCGACCACGATCCACACCGCGTTGACTTCCTCGCCGCGGACGAAGGCGAGGATGGACCACGCGATCGCGCCGACAATGGCGATGACGAGGAAGATGCCCTTCTTCGCGGGCGTCATGGGCGTCCGGTCCACGACGCCCACCGGAGGTAGGTTCGGGTCCGTCCGGAGATACTCGATGGTCGCCATGCGACAACTCTCCCTGCGGTACAGCGGTTCTGACTGGATTGAACGTAGCGGAACCGAATCGGGCTCGAGCCGGCTTTGGCGCAGTCGAATCCAAGGTTCCGTACCGCTGGGTATGGGTGACCCGGCGTTCTCACGACCGGGCAGCGGGGGTGGTGCGTTCCGGCCATGTGCTGGCGAGTCCGCGTGTTTTCCGCTTGTCGCTGGTAGCCATGCGTATGCTGCCATGCTGGTTCGAGACCTGCGTCACAGGGGTCCCGCATATCGAGTCGTGCAGTCCACATGCTGAAACTCAGAGGAGACCGCTATGAACCGCCCGCCGCGTGGCCGCTAGGGCGAACTTCGACCGGCGCACGGCGCTGCGCGCGGCCGCGGTGCTGCCGCTCGCCGCCGCCGCGGGCTGCACCGGAGCCGATGACGACGCGGTCACCTTCTTCTTCCAGGCGCGGCCGGAGGAGGCCAAGGCGCGGCAGCTGATCATCGACGAATTCCACCGGCGGCGACCGGATATCAGGATCCGCACAATTCTCTCCGGGCCGGATCCCCTGCAGCAAATGCTCACCTACTGCGCGGGCGGGAAATGCCCGGACGTGCTGATGGCGTGGGAATTGCTGTACGCCGGGCTCGCCGAGCGCGGGGTGTACGCGGACCTGAACGAATTCCTGGATCGGGACCCGGGGTATGCGGCCGAGCTGCGCGCCGACGGGTACCCGACGCTGCGGGACACATTTGTATGGCGAGGTGGACAGTACGTGCTGCCGGAACAGTGGTCGGGGGTGTTCCTCTACTACAACCGGGCACTGTTCGAGGAAGCCGGAATCCGGCCGCCGGCCCGCTGGTCGGAAGCCTGGACCTTCGCCGAATTCCTCACCGCCGCGCAGGCGCTCACCCGCCGCGACGGCGCGGGGCGGACCCGGCAATACGGTTTCGTGGATGCCTGGGTGCCGTACTTCTCGGCCGCCTGCTTCGGCATGAACAATGGCGCGGAATGGTTCAGCCCGCCGGTGCGGCCCGCCCGCACCAATATCGGCGACCCGCGCTTCGCGGACGGGCTCCAGTTCTACGCCGACCTCGCCGTCCGCCATCGCGTCGCGCCCAGTGTCGGTGACCGGCAATCGGTTTCGGCACAGGACCTGTTCCGCAGCGGCCGCGCCGCCATGCTCATGGGCGGGCACTGGCTGTACTCGGAATTCACCGGCCACGACGACCTGGACTTCGACGTCACCGTCCTGCCGGTCGGGCCGCACGGCGGACCCGGCGCCATCACCGACGTGGGCAGCACCGGCCTGGCCATTGCCGCCGCCAGCCCGCGCCGCGAACAGGCCTGGGAATTCGTGAAATTCGCGACCGGACCGGAAGGGCAGGCGATCATCGCCGAATCGGGCCTGTTCGTCCCGGTCCTCGAATCCGCCATGCACTCACCGGGATTCGCGAAAGCGCACCGGGGCATCCGCAACCTCGACGTCTTCACCGAAGGTCCCGCGCACTCGCGCCGGATGGCCGTCACCCCGCTGTGGGGCAAGGTCGAATCGCTGCTGGAGCGCGGCTGCAATCGCGTGCTGCGCGGTGCGGCGACGGCCGATTCGCTGGCGGGCCGGACATCGTCGGATATCGACGAACTCTTGCGGGGCGCGGTATGACGGGAGATCGCTGCGGGCCGGAGGCCACTGAGGTCGAGGGGAGCGGCCCTCGTCATTCCGGCGTGCTCTTGGCCGGAATCCAGCAAGCCGGTGTGGATCCCGGCCAAAAGCATGCCGGGATGACGGGTGGGGCTGCTGCGAACGGGGCCGCGGGTGGGGCTGCTGCGAACGGGGCTGCGGGTGGGGCTGCTGCGGAGGAGGCCGGGGGCGGGGCTGCTGCGGAGGAGGCCGGGGGCGGGGCTGCTGCGAAGGGGGCGAGGGGCGGGGGTGCTGCAACGGGGTTGACGGGCTGGGCGGCGAAGAGATTGACGTGCGGGGGTGCTGCAACGGGGTTGACGGGCGGGGGTGCTGCGAAAGGATGTACCCTCCGGCGTCGCAGGGCGCGGGCCGGGGTGGGGTTCGTGGCCCCGAATCTGCTTGCCGTGGTGGTGTTCCTGCTTTTTCCGCTGGGGTTTTCGCTGTATCTCAGCTTTCACTCGTGGGATCTGTTCAGTGCGCCGCGGTTTGTTGGAATCGAGAACTATCGGCGGTTGGTGGCCGATGATCCGCTGTTCTATATCGCGTTGCGGAATACGGCGGTGTTCACCGTGCTCACGCTGGTGCCGACGGTGGTGATCAGTCTGGCCGTGGCGGGCCTGTTGAATCGGAAGCTGGCCGGGATCGGGGTGTTTCGCACGATCGTGTTCCTGCCGTTGGTGGCGTCGACGGTGGCGATGGCGGTGGTGTTCCGGTTCATTTTCGCCAGTGACGACGGGCTGGCGAATCTGGTGCTCGGGTGGGTGGGGCTCGGGCCGGTGCCGTGGTTGACCGATCCGGATTGGGCGCTGGTGTCGCTGAGCATCGTGACGGTGTGGAAGAGCGTGCCCTTCGCCACGGTGATCCTGCTGGCGGCCATGCAGGGGGTGCCGGAGAACCTCTACGAGGCGGCCGAGATCGACGGGGCGGGGGCGTTGCGGCGGTTCTGGTCGATCACCGTGCCGATGATCCGGGGGGCGCTGTCGTTCGTCTTCGTCATCACGATCATCAACACGGTGCAGGCCTTCGATCAGGCGTTCGCGCTGACCGGCGCCAACGGCGGGCCGGAGACGGGGACGTACGTGCTGGGGATCATGCTGTTCCAGAACGCTTTCCGCTTCTACGAGGTCGGATACGCCTCCGCGCTCGCGTGGGTGATCTTCGCGATCCTGTTGCTGCTCACGCTGATTCAGCTGCGGTTTTCGCGCCGGGCCGAGGCGGAGCTGTGAATCGCCGTCTGCTGCGGGGGCTGCTGATCTACGCCGCGCTGATCATCGTCGCCTGGTGCGCGCTCGCGCCGCTGCTGTGGTCGCTGTCGGGATCGCTGAAATCCGAAGGCGCCCTGACCGATCCCGCACACATCCCGATTCCGCCGCGGTGGTCGAACTACGGCGAGGTCTTCGAGCTCATGCCCATCGGCCGCATGCTGCTCAACACCACCGTCTACGCCGCCTGCGTCACCGCCGGTCAGGTCTTCTTCTGCTCGCTGGCCGGATACGCCTTCGCCCGCCTGCGTTTTCCCGGCCGCGACGCCCTCTTCCTCGGATACCTGGCCACCCTCATGGTCCCGCTCACCGTCACCGTCATCCCGCAATTCCTGCTCATGCGCGCCCTCGGCTGGATGGACACCCCCTGGGCCATGATCGTGCCCGGCCTGTTCGGCAGCGCCTTCGGCACCTACCTCATGCGCCAGTTCTTCCGTACTCTGCCGGTCGAACTGGAGGAGGCCGCCACCCTCGACGGCTGCACCCCGTGGCAGATCTACTGGCGCGTCCTGCTCCCGCACACCCGCCCCGCCGTCATGGTGCTGGCCGTGCTCACCTGGATCACCGTCTGGAACGACTTCCTCTGGCCGCTGATCATGATCCAGCGCAACGAATACGCCACCGTCACCCTCGGATTGGTCCGGCTACAAGGCCAATACACCACCAACTGGCCCATTCTCATGGCGGCGGCCACCCTCATCCTGCTGCCCCTGCTGCTCATCTACGCCATCGCCCAGCGCGCGTTCGTCCGCGGTATCGCCATGTCCGGTCTGGGAGGCCGATAGTGGGTCCATGGGTACCGCAGGGCGAGCGGCGATTCTGCTGGACGTGG
Organism: Nocardia sp. NPDC127526; assembly: GCF_042672265.1. Taxonomy (NCBI): domain Bacteria; kingdom Bacillati; phylum Actinomycetota; class Actinomycetes; order Mycobacteriales; family Nocardiaceae; genus Nocardia; species Nocardia sp. NPDC127526. The sequence continues at coordinate 107,512 of NZ_JBHXVO010000009.1, forward strand.
ACGGAACGCTGAATCCGTACAGAGAAGGCGAGCGGCCGCGCCCGCCCGCATATCGGCGGCATCGATTGCGCGCCAAGTTCGGTCCGGGTCCCAAGACGAAGGCCTTGACGGTCTGGCTGCACCCCGACCACGGCCGTTGGCTGCGTGAACTGGCCGAGGACGGCGACGCCGACCTGGTGTGGGCAACCCTCTGGGAGGAGCAGGCCAACCGCCTGCTCTGCCCCATCTACGGCTGGCCCGAACTGGAAGTGATCACCTTCGGCCACACCGTTTTCCGTCACCAGGACGGCCACCACGGCAAACTCCCTACCATCGTCGAGTGGGCCGGCCGGCGCCCGTTCTGCTGGTTCGACGACGAATTCCAGCCCGCCGACGAGGCCTGGGCCCTCGACCGCACCGCCGCCGGCGCCCCCACCCGAATAATCCCCGTCGACCCCTCCACCGGCATCCAGCCCGAACACCTCGACTTGGCCCGAGATTTCCTCCAGCGCGTCCATCCGGACTGAATCCGGCCGTGTGCCGCCTGGGATCTCTCGCCGCCGGCGTCACCCGCTAGCCGCCGCACGATCGATCGCGACCCGCTGGAACCGGTTATGTTGTCCGGGGCGGGTCGCGATGTATCCGTGCCGGCCCAGGAAGCAATCGGTGTTGATGCGGGAGTAGGACAGTGCTGCGTAGCGGGGAGACCTTTGCCGACTATGTGATCGAACGAGAGTTGGGTCGCGGTGGGATGGGGTCGGTTTTCCTCGCGCGCCATCCGCGGCTGCCGCGGCTGACGGCGCTCAAGGTGCTGAACCGGGAGCTGTTCTCCGATCACGAGAGCCGCGCCCGGTTCGATCGGGAGGCCGAACTCATCGCGCGGCTGGATCATCCGAATATCGTGTCGATCTACGATCGCGGCGCGGTGGGCGAGCAGCTGTGGATCTCCATGCAGTACGTGGAAGGCCACGATGCCGCCGCCGTGCCGAGTACCGACATGTCGGCCGAGCGGGCGGTGCGGATCATCGGCGAGGTGGCCGAGGCGCTGGATTACGCGCACGCCAAGGGCGTCATGCACCGCGATATCAAGCCGGCCAACATCATGCTGGAGGCATCGGCCAATGGGCGGCCGGAACGGGTGCTGCTCACCGACTTCGGCATTGCCCGGCTGCGCGATGACGCCGGGCACCTGACGCGCACCGGAACCTTCACCGCCACACTGGCATACGCCTCGCCCGAACAGCTCTCCGGTGAGCAGCTCGATCCGCGCGCCGATCAGTATTCGCTGGCGTGCTCGCTGTTCCGGCTGCTCACCGGCGCCGGGCCGTTCGAATCCGAGCATCCGGGCGTGGTCATGCAGCGGCATCTCTACGACAGCCCGCCCTCGCTGAGCGCCGTGCGGCCCGATCTGCCGCCCGCCCTGGATCGGGTGCTGGCGCGGGCCATGGCCAAGCGGCCGCAGGACCGGTTCGGCACGTGTGCGGAGTTCGCGGCCGCGGCGCGGCGGGCGCTGTCCGATCCGAGCCGGCCGGAGACCGCGGCGACGGTACCGCTGAACGGGGGCAGCACACCGCTGGTGGCGCCGACCATGCAGATGACCGCCGTCGCGCACCCGGCGGCGGCGCCAACCGTCGTCGCGGCCACGCCGAAGCGGTCCAGGACCAAGCTGTTCGCCGGTCTCGGCGCCGCCGCGCTGGTCGTGGTGGTCGCCGTCGGCGCGGCGCTGTATCTGAACCGTCCGGAACCCACGCAGACGTCCGCGGGCACCCATGAATCGATCTGGGAGGCGTTCCCGCGCATGGTCCCGGTCGACACCGATCGCAAGGAGGGCTTCCGGGCGGCGTCCTGCAAGAGTTACGATCCGGCCGACCGGCCCTCCGATACCGCCGACGACGGCCTGGATTTCGGTCGCTGGACCGCGCAGTGGGAATGCGAGAGCGGCGGCGATTACAAGGACCCGACGTTCCGCTTCTACGCCTACAAGTCCGCCTCCGATGTATCGGCCGTTGTGGCGCTGCTGGATTCGAGCAAGAAGTTCGAGGCGAGCAATAACGGCCGGACCTACACCAACTATCGGGTCAAGTCGTACTGGGGCGAGGCGATCGTGACGGTCTTCCTGGACACCGACGATCGGGCGCCCTACCTCATGTATTCGCGTCCCAAGTCCTCCAGCACGCCGCAGGACATCATGGAGTGGTGGCGCAACACCAGGCTGGAGTGACAGCGTTGACCGAGCCGCGGGGTGGGCGGCGCCGCGGCCCGCGTAGAATCTCCTCTTCGTGAGTCTCACCCTCGGAATCGTCGGCCTGCCCAATGTCGGAAAGTCGACGCTGTTCAATGCGCTGACCCGCAATGACGTGCTGGCGGCGAATTACCCGTTCGCCACCATCGAGCCGAATGTCGGCGTGGTGCCGCTGCCCGATCCGAGGCTGGACAAGCTCGCCGAGATCTTCGGCTCCGAGCGCACCGTGCCCGCCGTGGTCTCCTTCGTGGATATCGCCGGCATCGTGAAAGGCGCCTCCGAGGGCGCGGGCCTGGGCAACAAGTTCCTCGCCAATATCCGTGAGGCCGACGCCATCTGCCAGGTCGTGCGCGTCTTCGCCGACGACGACGTGATCCACGTCGACGGCAAGGTGGATCCGGCCTCCGATATCGAGGTCATCGAGACCGAGCTCATCCTCGCCGACCTGCAGACCCTGGAGAAGGCGGTCGTGCGGCTGGAGAAGGAAGCCAAGGTCAAGAAGGACCGCAAGCCGGTCGCCGACGCCGCCAAGCAGGCCCAGGAGATCCTCAACTCCGGCAAGACCCTGTTCGCCGTCCGCGACAAGGTCGACACCGACCTGCTGAAGGAACTCTCCCTCCTCACCATCAAGCCCTTCCTCTACGTCTTCAACGCCGACGAATCCGTCCTCACCGACGAGGCCAAGAAGGCCGAACTGAAGGCCGCCGTCGCCCCCGCCGACGCGGTCTTCCTCGACGCCAAGGTCGAAGCCGAACTCCTCGAACTCGACGCCGAATCCGCGCTGGAACTCCTCGAATCCATCGGCCAAACCGAACCCGGCCTGCACGCCCTGGCCCGCGCCGGCTTCCACACCCTCGGCCTGCAGACCTACCTCACCGCAGGCCCCAAGGAAGCCCGAGCCTGGACCATCCACCAGGGCGACACCGCCCCCAAGGCCGCCGGCGTCATCCACACCGACTTCGAACGCGGCTTCATCAAGGCCGAAATCGTAGCCTTCAACGACCTCGTCGAAGCCGGCTCCATGGCCGCCGCCAAGTCCGCCGGCAAGGTCCGCATGGAAGGCAAGGACTACATCATGACCGACGGCGACGTCGTCGAATTCCGCTTCAACGTCTGATTCTTCGAACTCTATTGAGCCCCATCCGGATTCCGTATGGGGCTCAGTCGTTTCCCCGGCAGCTGCCCCTGCTGCTGGGCATTCGCGCAGCCTGGAACGCCTGGTGACACCGCGACGACCCCGATGATGCGGACGAGGATCAGGCCGATTCCGGCACCGGGCCGGGCATCCTCATCGAGGGCGGAGCCTTCGGACTCTGACCCGACCGGAAATGAGAGATACCCGTGCCCACCGACGCAGAAGCGAGGGAGCTCAACCGATGACGTTCGCGACGGCTCCGGACGGTACCCGCATCGCCTACCAGCTACACGCGCCTTCGAAGAATTGTCGAGCGACTACGAGCACTGGCAGTGGAAGTGTAGTGATGATTGGCAGAGTCGGGACAGCTGGCAGGTACGTCCCGATCGCAGCCGGAAGGACGGGTTACCGGAGTGGGGTCATCCCGAATCTCCCGCGACGACATGGGAAGGCATCGACCGCAGGCTCGGTGACCTGTTTTCCTCGCTCGGTGCGGACATGCCCATATTGCGTGAGTACGTCACCGATATCGTGTGGACGATCCACAGCAGGGTTGGAATCCCAGAGTCTCTGACCCGATCCCAGCCCGGCGACCCGCAGGGTCGCGGCCCGACCGGCCCGAACAAACTTGTAGCGGCATGGCGGCGCGTATCGAGCGTTGGCCGACCGACCTGGGCGCGACGGTCAATGTCAGGGTTCAACCATACAATGCCGAGCATCATCTCGCGTTGTCCTGGAGGTGCTGTTGTCGGAGTGCACAGCCGCACAGGCGTTTTCCTCGCCCCCGCCGATGTCGGCGGAACCGGCGTTGATGTCGATGGCTGTTCTACTTGCGCCGGACGAGGATTGGGCTCTGTCGTTGCTCGGTCTGGTGTCGGATTCTCTGCTTGATCCCGGACGAGTGCGGCGGGACTACCACGACTGGCTCGACGACCCATCGTGGTCGAAGGCCGAGCTGGCGCGGCAGGCTCTCCTCACCGGATTGACCGGCAGCTTGTGGGGTTTGGATCCTGTTCTGGTCGGTTTCGACTGGCGCGCCAGCGCCGAGGAGATGCACAACAGCCTGCGGCGTATTCCTTTGTCTCCGTTAGCAGCGTGGGACCCGGAGTCCACCGTGAGATACACGCGGTCCGATCCAGATGCCGCTGCCCCATATCTGCGGGAAGCCGCCCGCCGGAGCCGCGAGGCAGGAATGGCATTGTTCCGCATACACATCGGAGACTCCTTCGAGCTGGGCTTCGTTCGCGCCGATCGCGGTGAGCTGTTACTGACAGACGCTGCGAGGGCGGGATACACGGCGGCCACGGACCACGTGTTCGAACTGGTTGATGGATAGCCCCAGGGATCGTCCTCCGCATCCTGGAACCGGCAGTAGCGGACATCCAGGACGCGCAGATCGTCACGGCCCGTCGGTATTCCGCCGCGCCGCGCTGGCGGGTCTGGTCGGCGGGGTATGCGGCAGTTGTGGACGTCCCAGCCTCGGATCGGGGCAGCTGGATGGTCTGATCCAGATCATGGAGAAGCTCGACGCCTGGCTGGATCAGATTCACGAGGACGAGTTTGCCTATAGTGCAATCTATTCCGCGTATCTTGACGCATCCGGCGGATCTCCGTCGGAGAGTGTCGAGTCGTCGTGTCGGCGACGGACCGACGGCGGCTTCGGGATTCGTGCGGGCGGGGAGTCGATCACGCTGGCTGATGACGCTGAGCGGGAGGCATTGGCTGCGCATATGGCGAACCGCTACCGCGGAGCATGCGTGAGTGGGAAGAACAGCAACACCGCTGCGGGCGTGTCGACCGCGCTGCTCACCCGAACCCGCCCCCGCGATCACGGCATAGACTGCGCCGTCCCCTCACCTTGACGGCGGTGACCTCCCGGATTTCGAAGACGAAAGTATCTGGTTCGCAAGGCCATCCACCGTCCTCAGGCTGACCCTCGCCGCCGACTTCCGCTACCCGGCCACCTACCCCGACCCAGTGGAGGACCGCTGTGGGTGAGCACAGGGGATCGGCGGGACCGGGTTCCGGACAATTCTGGCAAGGAATGGCCTGTGCCCGTGCCATCTGAACACACGGCTCACTGTGGTCGGCGTGTCAGGCCCAGTTCGGCATCGAGGTAAGTCAGGGTCGGGTCGTCCGTGAGAGCCTCCGCAGTGAAGGTCAGTTCCCTCGGATCGGCCAAGCCGAAGACATCATGCAAGGTGTCGACCGTGCGCGGGACAAGTCCACGCAACGTGGAGTCCCGCAGAGTGCGTACCGGTGAGGCCCTCCAGATCGGGTATTCGATGCCGTCGCCCTCCAGCGGGTCCCATTCCCATCCGAGTCGGCCCATTTGCTCCCGCAACTGCGTGCGATCGCGGGGTGTGGTGGGTCCCACGAGACACACGCTGTGGATGCTGAACTGGTTGGTGAACTCGACGATGGTGTAGTCGGGATCTTTGCTGGGTGCGAACAGGCGCAGGATTGCGCCGTAGGGCAAGGTATTGATCGCCCATTCCAGTCGTTCAGCGAAATCCTCCCAGCTCGTGCAGGTTTCGGCCACATCGCGGTGGGCTGGGCGATCTGGAGCCAACGCGGTCAGTTTCCGGGTGATCCCGTACAGGGCGTCCTCGGGGCCCTCGTTATTGGCCACCGTGTAGCGAAGTCGCTGCGGCGAGGCGCTCCAGCCATCCCGGAAGATCTCCACGAGTGCGGCAGCCACTTCCTTGCGAAATCTGTCGATGTCGGTCCAAGCTGTCGAGACTTCGCGCACCGTTGCGTCGGCAGGGTTCTCGAACACCGAGAAGGGGCCCCACATCGGTCTGTCCTCGGCGCGTATCACCTCCCCGGTGGTCAGAATCAGCCTCCCGACATTGGTCGTCCGATGCGTCCGGAGGATCTCCACCAAACGTCGCCTCTCCTGAGGTTCCTCGGGGAGTGGAACCTTGACTTCGATCCCGCCATTGTCGCGGAACAGGACTCGATACCCGGTCTCGACATCTCGGATCTGGATCAGTGCACCCTCGTGCTCACCAGGAGGGTATGGATACAGATACTGCGGCAGGTCCTCGAACAGTTGCTCCCAGTGGTGGTCGACCACGTTTCTCCTCAACTCGTCGATCACCCACAACGTAACGACGCACACTGACACAACCGTTCTCCGGCCATCGGCATTTCAGTGCGGTCAGTCGAACTGGGATACCCACTGCTGGTTGATCTTCTGCCGTCCCAGGCTGGGCCAGCCCGGTCGCGCGGCATGCATTTACGGACGTACGAAGCTTAGTGGTGGTCGCCGGTAAGGCTGGATATGGTTCTCGGGATTTGCAGATGAGGGAGAGCGGATGACCGAGGATCGTTGGGCCGAGCTTTGCTCTGCCCTTCCGAAGCTGGTGTTCGTTGAGTTCGATGATGACGCCAACCCCATACAACGGTGGTCGTTCGTTCGGCTACGTGACGCGGATACAGGCCGCGATGTCGTCTTCTACGAGAACGGCAAGAGCGTCGAGATCGCGGTGACCGTCCCCCAGGACCCGAGCGCGGCCGAACGAGCCCTCAATGTGCTGTCGTCCCAGCCGGTTTGGCACCGGAACCAATATCGCCAGGATCTGTGGACGACGGGGTGGAATGCGATGCGCGCCGGGGACAGCTACCTCAGGGAGGTCTCGGCTGCTGTCACCTCGGTTATGCGTGATGGTCTCGGGATGAACTTGCAGCGACTTCGATGCACTGCGGGCGATGAAACCGGATGCGACAGCGAGCCATGGGCGCTGCGTGATCTGCTGACGCCTGAGCGGCCTACCAAGCGCAACGCACCTGAATTCTGCACCGAGTGGACCGATTTCGTAGAGCGACTCGATTGGGTGCTTGCGACTTTGCCGAGCTATGACATCGTGACCCTTGTCGCACCGTCAGTGCAGGATTTCAGCGCGGTCCAGCTCATGCAGGAAGCAGGCAAGCTGGAGGTGATCACGATCGTCGACAACGCCGTCACCGGACCGGAGTTGGTGGATCTGGATTTGCAGTTGCGAGCTATCGGGTGGCAGGAGCAGGACGACATGGGGACCGGCTTTCCGACCTGGCGGTACGGCCCATTCGCCTCAGCCGCGGGATTCGCCGATCGTCGCCTCGCCAGTATCCCGACCCTCATAGCAGCGACATTCCGAGCCGTGTTCGGTGTCGCCTGCCCACAGGAGCTTGCAGTGTACGGTCACCGGGACAGCGTTGTCTCCGGTCGCCAGGCGTACATCAGCCGGGAACTCGGAATCCCGATCAAGATAGGCCAAGGGTAAGCGGTGTAGCCGCAGATTCGTGTTCGGCGCCTACCGTCCTGCGAGCTTTGCGACGAGTGGGGCGAATTGGTCGGCGTGGGCGGCGCCGAAGACGAAGTAGGAGAAGCCGATTTCCTCGCGGCGGCGTTGGATTTCCTCGGCGGCGGCTGCGGGGTCGTCGGGGAGGACGGTCAGGGCGTCGGCGGCGCGGAGGGCTGCCGGGTTGGTGCTCGGGTGCGCCATGTGTGGTGCGACGGTGTCGCCGATAACGGGGACGGCGAGGGCGAGTTCGACATTTCCCTTGATGCGGAAGTCGTGTGTCAGCTGCTCGACTTCGCCTCGGGGCTGATCTCCCAGGGCGAAGGTGACCGTGTCGGCGAGTTCGGCGGCCAAGGCTCGCGCCTTCGGGCCGAAGACGGCCATCGCCACGGGCGTGTGACGGTCGGGGCCGTCGAGTTCGCGCAGCCTCTCGACGGTTTCACGTACCTGCGCCAGCCGCTCGTTCGGCGGTGGTACGCCGGGCACTCCCTTGTCGTGCAACTCGTCTTCGATCCCCGGCCTGCCGACGCCGATGCCCATTTCGAAGCGGCCCTCGGTCACGAGCGACAAGGAGTGGGCTTCCCATGCTGTCAGCCAGGCCGGACGTAGGGGCGAGGCGTATACCCAGGTGCCCACCCGTAGGTCGGTCAGGGCCGCGACGGTGGCCAGCATGGGGCCGGGCGCCGGTTGCGTCTGCGGGAAGTCGGGCATCAACAGTGTCGAATATCCGCTGTCGGCAATGCGGCGCGCACGATCCCGCCATGTCGGCAGGTCGGATCGGAGGGGAGCGACAACCCCGAATCGAAACGGCCTCGTCATACCTGGACTCCTGTCTTTCGGTCTATCCAGAGGTGTCGACGGCCGACTGCCCCGAAATTCATCGGTGCGGCTATCTCATGTGGCTCAGGAGGCCCAGATCCGGAGTGACCGCGCCGTCTTGGGCGAGGGACAGGAAGTCTGCTTCGACCGCGGCGAGGGGGAGTTTTCCGGCGCGGACCGCGCGGTAGCGGACGAAGGACCAGAGGAAGACGTCGAGGTTGTCGAAGCGGGTGCCGCCCTCGAGCACCTCTTCCTCGTGGAACCAGACGGCCACTTGGCCGTTGGTGAGGACCGCGTACAGGTTGCCGCCGCCGTCGGCGCCGATGGTGTAGACATCGTCGTCGGTGAGTTCGGTCGTGTAGTCCGAATCCAGGATGCTGCAATCATTTTCGGCGAAGTCGAAGCCGTAGGACCAATCGAACATGTCCAGGAATTGCGGGAACCGGCCCGAGCGCACACGGCGGTCGAGGGCGCTCAGGGCAGCGGCGTCCGACGGGGTCAGCCGGTCGAGAAACGGTGCTACCGGGCGGGTTTCGGCCGGTAGGTCGACCGGCTCGGCGTCGGGGAACCAGCGGGTGAGATCGGCGTCGAGATCACGATCGATGTAGCCGGCCAAGTCGGCGGTGGTGAGAGGCACGGCCGAATTCTAAGAGTTCGGGATCGCGGTGTCAGCGCGGTGAATTCGGCCGTCGCCGGGGGACCGTCACGCGCTGGTGCGGCCGGGCAGGGCGCCGATGGCCGCCAGGATGCCCTTGCGGTCGTAGCTGCTGGTGGGCAGGGTGGCGCCGTGGGCGTGGCGGATGACTCCGTTCGGGTCGACGAGCACCGTGCCGGACTGCTGCATCGAGCCGAAGACCTTGCGGGTCAGGCCGATCGAGTCGTGCGGGGTTCCGGAGGTGCCGACCAGGACGGGGAAGGGGATGTCGTGGCGGGACTTCCAGGCCGATCCGGTGGCGCGGTCCTCGGGGATCGCGACGAATACTCGGATGTTCTTGTCCTCGAATTCGTTTCGGTGCGCGGCGAGGTCGCGGACGTGGCGGTTGCACATGGGACAGGACGTCGACCGCATGAAATACAGCAGGACGCTGTCCGTGCCGCGATGGTCGGACAGGCGCCACGGGCGGCCGCTGGTGTCTTCGAGTTCCATTTTCGGCGCGCGGGATCCGGATGTGAGCATGACGAAGCTTCCCTTCGGTGGGGGAGTGGGAGTGGATCAGTTGGTCGGGACGAGGCTGTGACGAACCGCGGTGCGGGCACGGTGCAGCTGGGATTTCATTGCCGCGGTGCTCAATCCGAGTGCGTCGGCGGTGGCGCGGCCGGAATAGCCGAGCACATCACGCATGATCAGCACCCGGCGCTGGATGACGGGCAACTCGGCGATGGCCCGGGTGAGCTGGTCCGTATCCAGCCGCCGCAGCACCTCGTCCTCGGCGGAGACGGCGATATCGAAGTCGGCCGGTTCCAGCCGGGGCGCGCTGTCGAGCATGGCCCGCGCGCGCCGCAGGCATTCATTGCGAACGATGCGGAACATCCACGAAGCGATGGCGGAGGTGGCGCGCAGAGTTCCGATCTTCCGATACAGGATGATCAGCGCTTCCTGCGCGGCATCCTCGGCATCGTCGGCGGACGCGCACAGATGGTGCGCGAATCGCCGCACATGCGGGTGCGCGTTGTGCACCACCGCGGCGATCGCCTCCCGGTCACCCCGCTGAGCCGCTTCGACGAGCCGCTCACCGGCCCACCCGCGTTCCATTCCGCCCACCTCCTCGGCGGTCGGATGCCGTGGTCGATTGTCTCGATTGGACTGTCACCACCATAAGAGGCCGCGCGCCCGAGAAAGGATTCGAACTTCGTGAATTGTCCGGGTTCGGCGACGCGGGGGGCGGGTGCGGCGACACGCTGTGGTAGCGCGGGAAATTTGCGCGCAGCCTGCATTGCTGTGCGCTGGTGTTCCGCTATCGTTCATCCCACTATCGGATGCTCCTACTGGCGCGCCAGGGCTGGTTCGTCGATTCCGGAGTGGGTGACCGGGGCGGATCTGCCTGATGCGGGCCACGACCGTTTCGTGAAAGTTCGAGGGAACGTGCCCGTACCCATTACTCTGACCGGCCGCCTGGTGCGGCTGGAACCCCTTGCGCCGCAGCATGCTTCGGGGCTGGCGGAGGCTGCCGAGGGGAATCGGGACGATTACGCGTACACACCCGTCCCGCACGGGGTGGACGAGGCGCTGCAGTATGTGGCGCAGGCGCTGGCGGGACATGCGGCGGGGACCTCGCTGGCCTTCGCGATCGTGGCCGTGGCCAGCGGGCGGGTGCTCGGATCGACGCGGTTCACGCGGTTCGACTACTGGCAGGGGCCGCTGGTGTGGCCGCTCGTGCACGGGCTCCCACCGGGGGATCCGCTGCTCGCCACGCCGGACGCCGCCGAGATCGGCAATACCTGGCTGTCGCCGCAGGCGCGCGGCGCGGGCATCAATCTGGAGTCCAAGCTGCTGCTGTTGCAGCACGCCTTCGACAACTGGCGGGTGCGGCGCATCGCCATGCGGGCCGATGTCCGGAACCTGCGCTCCCGCATGGCAATCGAGCGACTGGGCGCCACCAGCGACGGGGTGCGGCGGGCGCATTCGCGCGGGCTGGACGGCGAGGTGCGCAGCACCGCCTTCTACTCCATCCTGGACGAGGAATGGCCCTCGGTGCGGGCCACCATCGCGGGGCAGCTCGCCCCGCGAGCCACACCGGCGCCGTTCGTCGACGCCATGGGCGCCGGCGGGCTGGTCGACGCCTAGGGCGACGGCCCGGCCGGACGCCCGGGGCGGCATCCGGCAGTGAGTGCCGGATGGTTGCCCGAGCATGTGCCGGGTGGTTGCCGCGCGCGTCGGCCACCCGGAATCTCCTCGGTCCGATTCATGTTCGCGGACTATAATTCCCGATGTCGAACAGGTCGGGCGTCGAGGAGATTGTCCGAGTCGGGTGACTCGGCGGCCGGCATTCCTCGGATCAGAAGCCAGCAACCGGGCGCGGGGCCGCAATCGCGGCCCCACATTCTCGAAGGAGACGGCGTATGCCCGATCCCATGAGCACGAAGGTCTACCTCTCGGACAGAGTGTCCGGATCCCCCGCTCTCAGCCTGTTCCTCGTCCCCGAACCCCGCGTTCCCGGCGGCTGCATGCTGCATCTGCTGGAACAGACGCCCCTCACCGGCCGGTCGGTGCCCCGCCCCAATCCCGTCCTGGTCGATTGGCTGCAGGTGCACACCTCACCCGCCGTGCGCACCCGATTCCGGGCCTTCCGCCCCGGCCTGCCCGATCCGCCCCGGGTGCGCGCCGTCCTGCACGATCACTTCATCGCCGATCCGGCCCCGATGGGCCTGGACGTCGGCGATCCCGAGGAGATCACGCGGCTCGAGCTGCTACCCGAACACCGGCTCGGCGCGCGGCGCATCGACGACTTCCACGATCGGGCCGTGCGCGACGCCATGCTCGCCGTCTACCGGCACTTCGGCGTGGACCGGTGCATACCGCTCATGTACCACGGCTACGCCGAACCCGAGGACGGCTGGTTCGAGGTGCCCGCCGCGGAGGCTTGATGGCGGCCCGCCGCCGGAGCGTGACCCGCGGGATCAGTCGAACGGCACCAGTGTCATGAGCCACCACGGCCGGTCCGGATAGGCGAACCGGAAAGTCTGCACGTACAGCTTCCGTTCCGAATGCGTCTGCGGCGACAGCACCACCGCCGTGCGCTGCCGCGGAATCTCGGCGGTATCGGCCTTGCGCCACAACTGATCCCACTCCGGCGCGCGCCGGCACAGGTTCAGCACCTCCTCGATCCGGCTCGCGGGCACCGACTCCGGGGCGAAGCGCCGGAAGGCGGTCGCCATCAGCTGCGCCTCCGCCTCCCAGTCCCGCAGCACATAGCGGGCCATCGGCTCGAGCATGTGCGAGGTCAGCAGATTCACCCCCGGCGCGGTGCCGGGAAACAGCTCGCGGAACGCGGTATTGGCCTCGAGCACGTCGAACGCGCCGTCGTGCAGGCAGGCCGGATGCGGAAAGCTGTGCAGCACGGCGAGATCGGCGGCAGGCGTTCCGGAGGGGGCGGACATTCTTGGCAGTGTGCGGCACAACTCTTCGTATCCACTTCGTATCGGGTTAAGCCCGATCACAAGACTGGGTACTGCCGCAGAATTTCTGCCATATTGAAGCTCAAAGTTTGGTCTGGTCCGGAATGGGTAACGGGGTTGTTCGGTGCGACAGCGGTGACGCGAATCGGGGTCCTCGGCCCACTGCACATCAGCATCGACGGGCAACGGGTGCCGCCGGGAGCGCCCATGCAGTGCGCTGTACTGGGCCGATTGGTCGCGGCGGGCGGGCGCGTGGTGCCCACCGACCGGCTCATCGACGACCTGTGGAACGGGGACCCGCCCACCAAGGCCGTTGCCGCCCTGCAGGTCTACATCCACAATCTGCGCCGGGTCTTCGAACCCGACCGGCCGCGGCGGGCGCGCTCGCGCGTCATCGTCTCCGAATCGCACGGCTACGCCCTCAACCTGGAACCCGCCCAGGTGGATTCGTGGCATTTCGAACAACTCCTGCACGGGCACGAATCCGCCATGCGCGATCCCGCCGGCCGGCCCGACCCCCTCGAGCAATGCCGGGTACTGGACGAAGCCCTGGCCTGCTGGCACGGCACCGCCTTCGAATCCTTCGCCGGAATGCCCTGGGCCGCACAGGAAACCGCGCGCCTCGCGGCGCTCCGGCTCACCGCGGCCGAATTGCGCGCCCAGGCCGCCCTGGAGATGAACCGCCCCGCCGAGGTGGTGCTGGCCCTGCGCCCCATCCTCGAGGAGCACCCGGGCCGGGAGGAATGCGCCCGCCTGCTCGCCCTCGCCCAATACCGGCTGGGGCAATCCCTGGACGCGCTGGCCACGGTCCGGCGCAGCCGCGAGTTCCTCACCCTGGAGTTCGGGGTCGATCCCGGCCCGGGACTGCGGGACCTGGAGACCGCCATCCTGACGCATTCGGTGAATACCGACCCGCCGACAGCGCCACTGGTGGTGCGCCCGCCCGAACCGGAGCCCGCGCCGGCACCGGATCCCCTGCCGGACAGTGGATATGCCGAACAGCGGGCGGCCGTCCTGGCAGCCGCGGAGCTCGCCGCCGCCGGACACGTACGCCTGGTGTGGCTGTTCGGTGAAGCCGGAGCCGGGAAAACCACACTGGCCAAGGCCATTACGGCCCAGCTGGCCGAACAGTCCTGGACCACGGTGTTCGGTCGGTGTCCCGAGGTCGAGGGCGCACCGCCGGCCTGGGCCTGGGCCGAGGTTCTCACCGGCCTCGACGACGCCGATCCGGAAACCTACACGGCCGCCGATGCTTTCACCCTGGCCCGCCGCGTGGTCCGCTCCTGCCGGGAACGCGCGGCCCGCACGCCCGTCGCCATCGTCCTCGAGGACGTGCACGGTGCGGACACCGCCACCCTGCAAGTGCTGCGCCAGGTCGTGAACTGGCTGCGCGACCGCCCCATCCTCATTGTCGCCACCCTGCGCGGCACCGAAGCCGGTCCCGGCGTCCGCGACACCGCCGCCGCGCTGGCGCTGTTCACCGGCGACCGCATCGAGCTGGACGGCCTCGACCTGGCGGGCACCCGCCAGGCTGCCGTCGCCGCCGGTCTCACCGCCCTCGACGACCGCACGGTGGCGCTGCTCCGCGGCCGCACCGGCGGCAACCCGCTGTTCATCCGCGAACTGGCCAAACTGGTTGCCACCCAGGGCACCACCATCGGCCTCCCCGACACCGTGCGCGCCCTGCTCGGCCGCCGCGTCGCCCAACTGCCCGCCGATGTCACCGAACTCCTCCAGCACATGTCCATCTGGGGCGAGGACTGCGATATCGCCACTCTCTCCGCGGCGGCCGACCGGCCCAGCGACGCCGTGATCGACCTCCTCGCCACGGCTGAATCCGCCCGCCTCCTGCGCACCGACCGCACCGGCCGCCTCGCCTTCGACCACGCCCTCATCCGCGAAACCGTCTACTACGGCATCCCCCTGCTGCGCCGCTCCCGAATGCACTGGGCCGCTTTCGAACTGCTCCGCGCCCAGAGCCTGGCCGACGGTAGCGCGACTCCGCCCGCTGCCGGTACGGCGCCGGGGCAGTCCGCGAGCGGCGCCGCTCTGGCCCTCTCCGCGAGCAGCGCCGCCCTGGGGCTGCCGCAGGGTCGTGACACCCCCGTGTCATCCGCAAGCGCTGCGGCACTGGCCTTCTCGGCGAGCGAGGAGGCATCGGGTTTCGCGGGAGGCCCGTCAGAGCCAGGGGCTGCCGCAGAGGGCAGTCGCACCGTGGATATGCCGCCACCCGCCCGGAATGATGACACCTCGGCGCGGCCCGACGCCGAGGACGTTGTCCACGAGGCGATTTCGCCGCGCGACGCCGGAAGAAGCCGAGATGGGGTGGTGACGCGGCGCGACACCGGGATCGCTCCGCAGGAGATCCGCGTGGCCAGGTGGGGCGGCGAGCTGGAGCTGCGGGTGTTGTCCGCGGGTGTCGAGGCTTCGGCGCGGGGTGAGAAGGGAGCCGGTGCGTGGGAGGCGTCGATTGGCGGGCGGGGACGGGATATCGATGCGCTGGCGCATCATGCCGCGCTCGGGGCGAGTCCGGAAACCGCGGTGCAGGCGCTGGAATTCGTGCGGGCGGCGGCGAGGCGGTGCGTGGAGCGGCGGATGCGGGCCGATGCGGTGCGGCGGTGGCGGTCGGTGCTGGCGCTGCACGAGCTGGCCGGGCATATGGAAGCCGGTGCGGCGCGCGCGGATCGGGAGGCGCTGCTCGAGGCCCGGTGCGAGCTGGTGACGGCGCTGGCCTACGACGGGCAGCACATGGCGGCCCGGGCGGTGCGGGAACAGGCCATCGAACTGGCCGAATCGCTCGGGGGGACAGCGCTGCTCGCGCGGGCGGCCACCTGCTGGCCGACGCCGCTCATCTGGTCGGTGCACGATTGGCACACACCCGACCCGCGGATCAGGGAGCCCTTGCGGATCGCGCTGGCGGATCCGGAGCTGCCGGTGCGCACTCGGATTCGAGCTCAGGTCACCACCGTGTTCGACTGGGCGCTCGACGATCCGGAGGCCGCGCGGGAGACGGCGGAGGCGGCGCTCGCCCTCGCCGCGGAACTCGGTGATCCGGATCTGTTGTGCACCGTGGTGAACGCGCAGGCGTTCGCGGCCTTCGCGGAAAGCGGGTTTCTCCGCGCCCACGAGGTGAAAAACCATGCCGCACAGCTGCTCCGGATCGCGACAGAGGCGCGGCTCACCGAATTCCGGGCGCTGGCGCACTATCTGCTCTTCCGGGCCGACCTCGCCGACGCCGATCTGGTGGCGGCCGACGCGCATGCGCGCAGCGCGGCGGCCTACTCCACCGACGGGCAGCTGCGCCATCTGCTCGACGCCATCACGCCCTTCGACATGGTGCTGGAACTGTTGCGCGGCAATGTCGACGAGGCCCTGCGGATGCTCGAGGACGGCACGTCGGCGGCGGAGGAGATCGTCGCCCATTCCGAGGAGGGGGCGGGCGAGTACACCCGCGATCCCAATGCCCTGCACATCGGCATCGCCATTTCCATCGGATGGCTGACCAACGACCTGTCCGGGCTGGCGGAGGACCTCGGCCGGCGCACGGCCATCAAACCCGAACTGTTCGCCTACGGCCATGCCCTCGCCCTGGTGCACGCCGGTCGCGAGGAGGCCGCCCGCCGGGTGCTCGCCGCCGACCCGCCCATGGCCCGGCAATTCTGGTCCAGTTTCACCGCGACCCGCGCCCGCGTCTGCCTCGCCCTGGGCGATCTGTCCGCGGCCCGGGAGATCTACGACCGATTGCTGCCCTATGCCGGCTCGGTGGGCGGCCTGGAAACCGGCGCCACGGTACTGGGCCCCATGGACCATGTCCTCGCCGATCTCGCCGCCGCCCTCGGCCATCCGGATCGCGCCGCCGCCCACCGGGCCGACGGAGACCGGTTGCAGCAGCGGCTGCGCGCCGACCTGGCCGCGCTGGCGGAGAAGGCCGCCCAGCGCCGGGTGCTGGCCGATCCGGCTCGCCCTCGCCCCGCCCGGTAGCTTCGACGGACACCGGCCGGTTGCGTTTCGCCGCGCCGCGGAGATGAAGATCAAGACGCGGCCGGCGGGCGGCCGCATGCGGGAGGGACGCATGACCATCGAGCGGGAGACGCGGCGGCGGGGCAGAGCGCTCGGCTGGATCGCGGCGGCGCTGGGTATCGCGCTGATCGCGACCGCCGGAATCGCCGGCGTGCGCTGGTGGTCCGATCGCGATTGGCCGGTGCTCGCGGGGGAACGGTTGCGGGAGTTCCCGGCGGTGGATCGGACCGGGCTGGATGAAACCCAGGCGCGGATCGTGGATGTGCTGCGGCAGGAATTCCAGGCGCAGAACTCGGGCACGAAGTATTCCGAAGGCGTGGACGAGCCGTGGTGCGCGGACTTCGTGAGCTGGGTGATGCGGGAGGCCGGGCGGTCGCTGGCCAATCCGAATTCCGGCGCGTGGCGGATTCCGGGCGTGTACACGCTCGAGGAGTACTACCGCGCGGAAGGCCGATTCGAGGCGTGGGACTCGGGATACCGGCCCAGGGTCGGCGATGTGGTGATGTATACCGATGCCAGCCCGTTCAATCAGCACACGAATATCGTGATCGGCTCGGATGCGGGAACGATCATTACCGTGGGCGGCAATGAATTCGGGAAAATCACCATCCACGAGTACCGCCCGGACACGGTTTCCGGCCTGGTCGGCTACGGCAAGATATGAACGCTCGGGTTCCACATTCTGGAAACACCGGAACCGGAGGGTAGGACTCGGCGGGACTTCCGCCTACGATGGTTGGCGGCGGTGCCCGGCAGCATCGCCGATCGATCCCTGTCCTGCTGCCCCCTCATCGGCAGGACAGGGGTCTCCGCCCGACGAAAGTAGCTGGATGACGCCGTCCCCGGAACCTGCTTGGATCGATTACGCCGAATTCGGCGAACGTTTCGTGGCGGCGGCGGTAACGGAATCCCGGATCGAGGCGGCGGTGTCCGGTATGGCCGGACGCGGAATGACCATCGGCCCCTTCTCCATCGGACCGGCCGGATTGGCGCGATTCGTCGCCAAAGGCAGTGTCGGCAAACCTACTGTCATTCGACGCGGCCCGCATGTGCACTTCGATGTCGGGCTGCCGGTCAAACTCCGCGTCGACGTGACATTGGGCGGGCAGCGACTACGCCTGGAAGCGGTCGTGGAAATCGACCTGCAGATGCACGCGCGCACCGCCGATCCACTGCTCGTCGTCATCGATATTCCACCGGTCACCGGGCGTGATGTCAGTTTCGTCATGCGGGCCGCGGCCGTCGGCACGGCATTCGAGCTGCTGCTGGATCCCATTGCCAAGCTGGTGCAGAACGAAGTCGCCAACCGCATCAATGCGATTCTCGCCGATCCGGATGCCCGGCGCGGCCGCATCTTCGATGTGGAAGCCATCCTGAACGGCAGCAAATCGCCGTATCGCGGACCGCTCGACCATGAATGGATCGGCTACGACGAATTCGGCCACCGCTTCTTCGAGCGCATCGTGACCGCCGAACGGGTGCAGGAGGTCGTCGAATCGATGGCCGGCAAGCCCATCGAGGTCGGCCCCATGCGCGTCGGCCCCGGCAACAAGGCGCAGGTCGCGGTGCAGGGCACCGTGCGACTACCCCGGGTAGCCGAATCCGGCAGGGCCGCACGGACATCGGGGGACGGGCCGATGGCGGCGCAGCCCGCCACGGCCCCGCGCATCGCCGAGATCCGGCCCGCCGACCCCGCCGCACCTGCGCCTGCCGCCGCACCGGCAGCGGACAGCGCAGCGGCAGCGGACAGCGCAGCGGCGGCTGCCGCCGCGTCCGCCGGAGACACCGCACCGGCCGCTGCGACCGGGCTCGCCGTCGGTTCGCCCGCGGCCAATGGCGGCTGGCACACCGATGCCCGCACCAAGCTGGTGACCTTCGACCTGACCATTCCGGTGAGCCTGGACATCACCGTGGACGTCTTGCAATCCAACAGGTATCGCGCCGAGGTCCAGGTGCCGGTGGCGCTCACCGCGCGCGCCGCCGATCCGCTGCTCATCGTGATCGAGGCCGCCGCGCCCCGGGCGGAGGACATCGATCTGGAACTCACCGCCGAGGGCTGGCGCGCCGCCGCGCTGGGCAAGGTGGCGGGCATCCGCAAACAGATCGCCGCCCAGGTGGCGCGGGTCGTCCGCGCCGAGGTGGCGGATGTCTCGCGCCGCACCATCGATGTGGCGGCCCGCCTCGAGGGCACGCGGGTCTGAGCCCGGTTCCCCAGAGGTGTCCGTTTGCGCACCTGTGGGACATGTGATGCGTGTGGGTCCCGTGAGCCTGGCGATTCCCAAGTGAATGTGGTGGAATGAAGCCACGTTCAGGGCTCCCGGCGCACAGATGACCTGCTAGTCGTCATCGGGGAAGGTGCGCCGGGCACGCCGCTTCTTGTTCCACCGATCGTCGGCGGATCTCCCTTTCTTCTTCGCCGCGGTCGGCAAGTTCGACCAGCGAGTGTGCGAAGGAGTTCCGCAATGCGTATCAGCCGTGTCAGCCGCCGGTCCTTTCTCACCGGCGCGGCCGCCCTCACCACCGGCCTGGCGGCAGGACTTACTCTTCCCGCCCCCGCCGCGAACGCGCGGCAACAGCTGGGCACCCTCCTCGACTACGCGGGCGGCGTGCCCGCGGCCGAGGTGATCAGCGCCGAAGGGCATATGGGCGTCATCCGCTACGTCTCTGATCGCCGGCCCGGGGCCGAGTGGATGGAGGGAAAGCCCTTGCTGGCGCGTGAAGTCGACGCGCTCGCCGCCGCCGGGCTCACCGTCGTGTCCTGCTACCAGTTCGGCAAGGGCCCCACCGCCGACTGGCGCGGCGGCTACGAGGCCGGGCTGAAGCACGCGGCCCGCGGCCTCATGCTGCACAAGTCGGCCGGCGGCCCGGACCACGCGCCCATCTACGCCTCCATCGACGACAATCCCGGTGCGGCGGAATGGGAGTCGCAGATCGCGCCGTACCTGCGCGGCTGGGAGACCGTGCTCGGCCGCGATCGCGTGGGCGTCTACGCCAACACCCCCACCATCGACTTCATTCGCGACGCGGGCCTGTGTTCCTTCTTCTGGCAACACAATTGGGGCACCCCCAAGGGCTACGTGCACCCCGAAGCCCACCTGCACCAGTTCGAGATCGACAAGCGCGCGGTCGACGGCATCGGCGTGGACGTCAACTCGGTCCTCGCCGCGCAATATGGGCAGTGGTGGTAGTTCCCTAGGTCTGGCAGTGACAGGTCGGGTCCGCGCGTAGGTCCGGTTCGTCGGCGACGACGCGCAGCAGCGGCCGGGGTTCGTGCTCGTCGCCGCCCTCGCTGAAGGCCTGCCGGTCGCCCTTCCACGAGAACATGGACCAGCGCGACAGTCCGGAGAAGGCGGAGCCGAGGCTGCCGAACGAGGCCGAGGAGATGATCGACCCGAAGGAGCCGGCCGAGCCGATGGACAGCACCGAGCCGACGCTGCCGATGGACAGGACCGAATAGGCCGAGCCGATCGACAGGATCGACCCTTCCGAACGGATCGACAGGATCGATCGGCGCGAATGCAGTCCCCGGGCGGAGTTCTTCATTTAGCATCAACCCTGTTCGACAGGGCTGGTTTCAACCCTGCTGGTGCCGATTGCGTAAGACCCGAACACTCGCCGAGTGATCGGGCGGCATGAGCCAGGAATCCCTCATCTTCGGGTGCGGGAGGATTCAAAGCGGCCATATCTAGCGGTCTACCACAGGTATCCGGGTTTGAACATGATTTCGCCCCCGTTCCCTCTCATGGGAACGGGGGCGAAATCGTTGGCTATGCGTGCTTTCGCTAAGCGACGGTGAAGAATCCGACCGTCGGCAGGAACGAGCAGGTGATCGGCTGCGCGGACTCATCGGCCTGGGTGGTCAGCGAGCCCGAGACCAGGGCGACCACGCGGCCGGAGCCGGTGGGGGCGATGGCCGACAGGGTGGCCGGGCCGTCCGGGTTGATCTTGGCCTCATCGGTCAGGTTCATGACGCCGGTGGCGCGGGTGTCCAGGTTCAGCCACTGCACGGTCATCGGCGGGTTCTGCACCTCGGTGGGCCGCTTGGTGCCCAGCGCGGTGAAGACGAAACCGGTCTGGCCGGCGCCCGGTCCGGGCGGGGGCAGGGTGGCCGGGCCGCCCACGGCGAGCGCGGTGCCCACCGAGTCGGCGCTGGCGCTGATGCAGCCCTTGCCGATGGTCGGCCACAGGAACTGGGAGATGACCGGGCCGTCCTGCGGGATGTCCGGACCGCCGCCACCGCTGCCATCGAGGAACTTGATGATGCGGTTCAGCGTGTCCTTGATCGACTGCGGCAGCGGGGCGGACTCCAGGATCCGCTTCGCCTGGTCGAGGATGGCCTGCTGCGGGCCGGGGGAGGCGATATCGGCGGGACCCGCCGCCGCGCCGATGATGGCGGGTACCAGCGAGGCGAGCGCGTCCACCGGGACACCCTCCGGAATTGCCGGAATGCTGACGGTGGCCTGCGTGGGTTCGGGCGCCGCGTGCGCGGCGGTCGGCACGACAACGGTGGCGCAGGCCGCCAGGGCCACTGCGGTCAATGCGAACCGCGATCCTCGGGTGCGAAGCACTGGTGTAGCCGTCCTTACCTCGGGTACATCTGCGGCGATGGAGACATCGCTCCGCGCCACTCTAGGGACCGGGCCGCCGTCTTGTACAGCCACGGTGTGATCTTGCTGTCCTCGATCGACTCAGGCTATCGAACAACCGACCAATATGGGGTGTTACCAGTGTGGTCGTTGATGCATATGTTACTGCCTGGGTTGCGCGTTTCGTTGCATATTTCGGGCTATGACTACTCTTGTTCGTGGTCCGAGCCTGGGCCGGATTGCCCGCAGCCCCATGTCGCCCGAGCTGAAAGTGCCGCGCCGTGAATCGACACTTCCGACTGGCCGTCGCGGCGCTCGGTCTGGCGGTGCTGGCCCGCCTCACCTGGGTGCTGCTGCTACCCAACGGCATGAACTTCGTCGACCTGCACGTCTATGTGGACGGCGCGGCGAATCTGGGCACCGGCCACCTCTACGACTACACCGATGCGAGCAAGACGCCGGACTTCCCGCTGCCGTTCACCTATCCGCCCTTCGCGGCGCTGGTCTTCTATCCACTGCACTTCCTGCCCTTCTCCTTGGTGGCGATCGCCTGGCTGTTGCTGACGGTGGCCGCGCTGTTCGGCGTGGTGTGGCTGAGCCTGGAGCTGATGCTCGGGAAAGACGCACTGCGCGAACCGAAGTGGCGCACGGTGGCGGTCTGGTGGACGGCCGTGGGCACCTGGCTGGAGCCGATGCGGACCACTCTGGACTATGGCCAGGTCAATGTGTTCCTGGTGCTGATCGCCATGCTCGCGGTGCGCAGCGCCAAGTGGTGGATCTCCGGGACGCTGGTGGGCGCGGCCGCCGGGGTGAAGCTGACGCCCGCCATTACCGGCCTGTATTTCGTGGCGCGGCGGCGCTGGGTCACCGCGGCGTGGTCAGCCGTGGTCTTCGCGGCGACCATCGGGCTGACCTATCTGATCACGCCGGACGAGACCCGCAAGTACTTCGGCGAACTCCTGGGTGACGCCACCCGGATCGGGCCGGTGGGCTCGGCGACCAATCAGTCGCTCCGCGGCGCGCTGAGCCGATTACTGGGCCACGATGTCGGAACCGGCGCGCTGTGGGTCGTGGCCGTGCTGGTGACGGCCGTGCTCGCGGTGCTGGCCTGGCGGGCGCTGGCGGCCGATGACCGGCTCGGCACGCTGCTCATCGTGCAGCTGTTCGGCCTGCTGGCCTCGCCGATTTCCTGGTCGCACCATTGGATCTGGCTCATCCCGGTCATGCTGTGGCTGCTCTACGGCCCGCTGCGCGCGGCCGCGGGCGCGCGCCTGCTGGCCGGGTACTGGCTGGTGACCACGGCCGTCGGGGTGCCATGGGTGCTGTTGTACGTGCAGCCCGACATCTGGACCATCTCCCGGCCGGGCATCCTGTCCTGGCTGGGCACGGTCGACGTGCTCGGCGTGCTCATCTTCTATGTGTGGGTGGCCCGGGCCGGTCGCCGGGTCTCAGCTCTGGATGACCAGCCGGTCGATCTCGTGCGCCAGGGCGAAGTCCAGGGCGGTCAGTCCGCCCGCTGAATGCGTCGATAGCGTGAAAGTTACTCGCCGCCAGCGGATGTCGATATCCGGATGATGATTGGCGGCCTCGGCCGCGACGGCCGTGCGGCGCACCAGTTCGATGCCGGCCAAGAACGAGGGCGCCTCCACGGTGCGGGCGATGCTGTCGCCGGTGTGGATCCACTCGGGCAGGTCGAGCAGGGCCTTGCCGATGTCGTCGGCGGAGAGCAGCGCGGGTGTCATGTCTCCGGTGTACTCCGGGATCAGGCGGCGCGGGCGGCTTTGAGGCCCTTCTTCAGTTCCTTCTTGCTGCAGCAGCCGGAAGCCTCCAGCTTCTTCATGCGCATGATCACGACAGGGCACTTGTAGCACCGCGTCTTCTTGCGGCAGCACTTCTTCTTCGGCTTCAGACTGGAAACGTCCTTCGCCTTCACCTTGCCCATGTTGGTTAGCTTAACCTAACTCGTACGCGCTAAACGTGTGAGTTACCTCGAACGGTAGTGTGTAGCTCGCCGCATGCCCGTGGAGTTTCGCATTTTGCTCGAGCATGACCCGGGTCGGCACCAAAACTTTGCACCAGGAGGAATCAATCGTGTCGTCTGTCGAGTTCCGTAACGTCGCCATCGTGGCGCACGTCGACCACGGCAAGACAACACTGGTCGACGCCATGCTGCGTCAGTCCGGGGCGTTCGCCGAACGTGCCGAGCTCGTCGACCGAGTGATGGACTCCGGTGACCTGGAGCGCGAGAAGGGCATCACCATTCTCGCGAAGAATACGGCAGTGCACCGCCACAATGCGGACGGTTCGGTGACAGTCATCAATGTCATCGACACCCCCGGCCACGCCGACTTCGGCGGTGAGGTCGAGCGCGGCCTGTCCATGGTCGACGGCGTCGTGCTGCTGGTCGACGCCTCCGAGGGCCCGCTGCCGCAGACCCGCTTCGTGCTGCGCAAGGCCCTCGCGGCCTCGCTGCCGGTGATCCTGGTGGTCAACAAGACCGACCGCCCCGACGCGCGCATCGAAGAGGTCGTCGAGGAGAGCCACGACCTGCTGCTGGACCTCGCCTCCGATCTGGACGACGAGGCCTCCGAGGCCGCCGAGCTGGCCCTGGACCTGCCGGTGCTCTACGCCTCCGGCCGTGAGGGCAAGGCCTCCACCACCCGCCCCGAGAACGGCAGCGCGCCCGCCGCGGAGAACCTCGACGAGCTGTTCGAGGTGCTCATGAAGTACGTGCCCGGCCCCAAGGGCGATGCCACCAAGCCGCTGCAGGCCCATGTCACCAACCTCGACGCCTCGCCGTTCCTCGGCCGCATCGGCCTGGTGCGCATTCACAACGGCACGCTGAAGAAGGGCCAGAACGTGGCCTGGATGAGCGCCGAGGGCACCAAGACCGTCAAGATCACCGAGCTGCTCAAGACCGTCGGCGTCGAGCGCTCGCCCGGTGAGGAGGCCGTGGCCGGTGACATCGTCGCCGTCGCGGGCATCCCGGAGATCATGATCGGCGACACCCTCGCCGACGTCGAGAACCCGGTCGCCCTGCCGCGCATCACCGTCGACGAGCCGGCCATCTCGGTGACCATCGGCACCAATACCTCGCCGCTGGTCGGCCGGGTGCAGGGCCACAAGCTCACCGCCCGCATGGTGAAGTCGCGGCTGGATCAGGAACTGGTCGGCAATGTGTCGCTGCGCGTGCTCGACATCGGCCGCCCGGACGCCTGGGAGGTCCAGGGCCGCGGTGAGCTCGCCCTCGCCATCCTGGTCGAGCAGATGCGCCGCGAGGGCTTCGAGCTGACCGTGGGCAAGCCGCAGGTGGTCACCCGGACCGTCGACGGCAAGGTGCACGAGCCCTTCGAAGAGCTGACCATCGACTGCCCCGACGAGTACCTGGGCGCGGTCACCCAGCTGCTGGCGGCCCGCAAGGGCAAGATGGTGCAGATGAGCAACCACTCCGCCGGGTGGGTGCGCATGGAGTTCATCGTCCCCTCGCGCGGCCTGATCGGCTTCCGCACCGACTTCCTCACCGAGACCCGCGGCACCGGTATCGCCAACGCCGTGTTCAACGGCTACGCCCCGTGGGCCGGTGAGATCCGCGCCCGCCACACCGGTTCGCTGGTCTCCGACCGCGCGGGTTCGGTCACCCCGTTCGCCATGATCCAGCTGGCCGACCGCGGCCAGTTCTTCGTGGAGCCGGGCGCCGACACCTACGAGGGCCATGTGGTGGGCATCAACCCGCGCGCCGAGGACCTCGACATCAACGTCACCCGCGAGAAGAAGCTGACCAATATGCGGTCCGCCACCGGTGACGTGCTCGAGACCCTGGCCAAGCCGCTGCAGCTGGATCTCGAAGGCGCCATGGAGTTCTGCGCCGCCGACGAGTGCGTCGAGGTCACCCCGGAGATCGTGCGCGTGCGCAAGGTCATCCTGAACGCCAACGAGCGCCAGCGCGAGATCTCCCGCCGCAAGGCCCGCGACAAGGCCGCGCAGTAGAGAATTCGCCCTCCGATCCGCCCACCCAGCGTCCGCGCTGCGGTGGGCGGACGGCTGAATGCCGCCGTCCACCCTCGCGCCACGACGTGCGCGGGCGGACTGCCCAGTAGGATCGGATTTCGGTTCGCTCCACGTGCCGCCGACCAGGTTCGAGAGTCCGCTCCGGAGATCGCTGTTACCGAGGTCAACCTGCTAGTTCGCGGCCCGGCTCGGTCTGGACTGACGGAGCGGGGGAGCGAAGCGGAGGAGCGGAGGAGGGAAGACCGAGCTTGCAGGGCCGCGAACCCGCCGGAGCGAAGCGGAGGCAAATTGGACACGGAACGGGGGTTCGGGTGCGCGCATCGTGGCGTGCGGTGATGGTGATGGTGGCGACGGTCGTAGCGGTCGCCGCCACCGGATGCACCGCGAATCCGCCGCCGCCGATCGAGAGCACCGACAGCCCCAAGACGACGCCCGCCAAGCCGACCAAGAGCTCGGTGGTGGTGGCGGTGGACGATATCGGGATCGGGTTCAATCCGCATCTGCGGTCGCAGCTCTCGCCCGCGACCGCGGCGGTGGCCTCCATGGTGCTGCCCAGCCCGTTCCGGCCGGTGCCGAGTCCGGCGGTGCCGGGCGGGACCGACTGGGTGCTGGATCCGGCGCTCATGGTGTCCGCGGATGTGACCGCGCAGGAGCCGTTCACCATTACCTATCAGCTCAAGAACGAGGCGTCCTGGTCGGATGGCGCGCCCATCGCGGCCGAGGACTTCCGCTACCTGTGGCAGCAGATGATCTCGCAGCCGGGCGCGGTGGATCCCGCCGGGTACCGGCTCATTTCGGATGTGAACTCCTCGGCGGGCGGTAAGACCGTGACCGTCACCATGGCCGCGGAGTACCCGGCGTGGCGGCAGCTGTTCGCCGATCTGCTGCCCTCGCATCTGGTGAAGGACTCCGGATTCGAGCAGGGCCTGGTGGACACCATCCGCATCTCCGGCGGGCAGTTCCGCATCAAGCAGACCGATCGCGGCCGCGAGGAGATCCTGCTCGAGCGCAATGACCGGTACTGGGGCAAACCCGCTGTGCCGGACCAGATTCTGATGCGGCGCGGCGGTACCGCCGCGCAGGTGGCCGAATCGCTGCGGGTCGGCGACGCGCAGATGGCGCTGGTGCGCGGCGGGGTCGCCCTGCAGGCGCAGCTGGCCGCCATCCCGTCGGTGCGCACCGCCGTGCAGGCGCAGTCGCGGGAAATGCAGCTGGTGCTCAATGGCCGCGGCGGCGATCTGGCCGATGTGCGGGTGCGCCGCGCGGTGCTCGGGCTGCTGGATCCGGTGCTGCTGGCCACCGTGGGCGCGCAGACCGGCAGCTGGATGGAGCCGGTGCGCGCGCAGGTGCTCGCGCCCTCGGATCCGGGCTATGTGCCGACCGCGCCGCCGCGGCTGAGCCTGGAGGAGTCCTTCGCGCTGCTGGCCGAGGCCGGATTCGGGCGCGCGCCAGAACAACCGGTCAGCGATTCCCCGACATCGCCCGCGCCGCAACCGCGTCCGATCGCCAAGAACGGCAAGTCGCTGACCGTGCGGATCGGCGCGGTCGACGGCGACGACTCGACGCTGGCGGTGGCCAATTCGGCCGCCGACCAATTGCGCAGCGCCGGAATCGATGTCATCGTCAGCAGCGTCGGCGCCGAACAGCTCTACGGCAAGGATCTGACCGACGCCGGGATCGACGCCATTGTCGGCTGGGAGCGCGCCGGGGACGATCCGGCCACCGTGCTGGCCTCGCGCTACGGCTGCCCGCCGGTGGAACCTCCCGGGGGCAACGGTGATTCGACCGCGGTGGACGATGCCAAGAAGGCGCCCTCGAACCTGTCCGGCGTCTGCGATCCGACGCTGCAGCCGGCCATCGACGCCGCGCTGCGCGGCATCGACGTGCCCAAGGTGATCGCGGAGGCCGAGCCGAAACTGTGGGAGCTGGCCACCGTGCTGCCCATCGTGCAGGACACCCAGGTCGCCGCCGCCGGGCCGAATGTGGACGGGGCGTCGCTGCAGGGCGCCATTCAGGCCGGCATCTACGCCGATGCCTCGAACTGGCGGCGGCTGCCGTGACCGCTGTGACCGCGACGGGCGGGCTGCTGCTGGTGCACGCGCATCCCGACGACGAATCCATCACCACCGGCGGCACCATCGCGCACTATCGCAGGCTGGGCGTCCCGGTGACCGTGGTGACCTGCACCCTCGGCGAGGAGGGCGAGGTCATCGGCGAGGAGTTCGCGCACCTCGTCGCCGATCGGGCCGATCAGCTCGGCGGCTACCGCATTCACGAATTGACCGGGGCCCTGGCCGCATTGGACGCGGCGCCGCCGCGCTTCCTGGGCGGCGCGGGCCGCTGGCGCGACTCCGGGATGGCGGGCACGCCCTCGGCCCGGAATCCGCGCGCCTTCGTCAATTCCGGCGAGGCGGCGGTGGACGCGCTGGTCCAGGTGATCCTGGACCTGCGCCCGCGCGTGGTGGTCGGCTACGACCCGCGCGGCGGCTACGGGCATCCGGATCACATTCGCGCCCACGAGATCACCATGGCGGCGGTGGACGCGGCGGCCGACTGGGGCTGGGCGACGCCGAAGGTCTACTGGACCGTCACCGACGGCGCGGTGCTGGCCATGCACACCGATGCGCTCAAGCGCCGCACCGTCGATCAGCTGCCGGGCGCGCTGCCGCGCGGCTGGCGGCTGCCGCACGACGGCGAATTGGCCTGTGTGCCCACCGAATCCGTCACCACCACGGTGGACGTCTCGGATGCGCTCTCGGCCAAGCGCGCCGCCCTGCGCGCCCACGCCACCCAGGTGACGGTGGCGCCGTCCGGCCGCGAGTTCGCGCTGTCCAATGACATCGCCCAGCCGGTGCTGCCGGAGGAGCACTACATCCTGGTGCGCGGCGAGCGCGGCCCGGTGGGCCCGGACGGCCGTGAGCACGATCTCTTCGCCGGATTGCCCGACACGCTCGGGTCCCGCGCGGCCGACGTGACACACTGACCGGCATGTACAACTGGGATCTGCAGAATGCCATCGCGGCGTTCGTCGAGAGCCAGCGCCCGCACTTCCAGGCGCAGCACGACCTGTACCTGCACGTGCTGTACGGGTTCGTCGACATGCAGAGCCACCTGCTGACCCTCCTCGGCTTCCCGCCGGTGCCGTGATCGCCGCCGTGGGCGCCCGGCCGGGCGATTCCGGGGCAGCCGCCGCGCCGCGGCGCAATTGGCTCAATGGCGTGATCGCCGGACTGCTGGTGCTCGACGCCCTCGTCACGCTCGTGCTCGAGGTGCTGTTCCTGCCCATCTACGCCGGGCACGCGAATGTGCCGCAGGCGCAACCGCTCCTGGCGGAGGCGGCCCCGCTGGCCGCGAACCTCACCGCGGGGGCGATCCCGGTGCCGCTCACCGCCCTGGCCGCGGCCGTGGTGAATGTGCTGCTGGTGGCTGGGATGGCCAGTGTCAGCAATAATCTCGGCCTCATCGTCACGCCGCTGACGGTGTGGACGCTGGGCTATCTCTACCTGGCGATGTTCGCCGGTCCCGGCAATGACGTGGTCCTCATCCAGGACTGGCCCAGCATGCTGCTGCTCGTGTGCGGCCTGTTCCCGGCCGGGTTCTACCTCTATTGGAAGGTCAATTCGAGCTTCCGCGCACCTGTTCGCTGAACCACGGTCACACTTTCGATCCCTGCTTCGTCAACGTAGCGACGAACTGATCACGCTATCGACGAACGAGGGAAAGACAATGGCTTTCGAAGAGCTCCGCAAGACCGTCCAGGGTCGCGTGCTGGTGTCCGGCGACGCCGACTACGAGGCGGCGGCCGCGGCCTGGAACACCGCCGTCACGCAGCGCCCGGCCGCTGTGGTGGAGGCGGCGCACGCCGAGGACGTGGCCGCGGTGGTGCGGTTCGCGCGGGCGAGCGGGCGAGCGGTGGTGACCCAGCCGACCGGGCACGGCGCGACCGGGGCGATCGAGTCCGCGATCCTGCTGCGCACGGGCGCGCTGAACACCGTCGAGGTGGACGCGCCGGCGCGGCTGGCGCGGGTGGGTTCCGGTGCGAACTGGGGTCAGGTGCAGGCGGCGGCCGCCGCGCACGGGCTGACCGGGCTCGCGGGCAGCAATCCGGTGGTCGGCGTGACCGGCTACACCCTCGGCGGCGGTCAGGGCTGGTTCGGGCGCAAGCACGGCTGGGCCTCGGATGCGGTGCGCGCCTTCGAGATCGTGGACGCCGAGGGCCGTGCGGGCCGGGTGACCGCCGAGAGCGATGCCGAGCTGTTCTGGGCGCTGTGCGGCGGCGGCGGTGATTTCGCCGTGGTGACCGCGATCGAATTCGAGCTGTTCCCCGCGCCCGGGCTGTACGGCGGCCGGGTGCTGTGGCCGGCGGTGCAGTCGCAGCGGGTGTGGGAGGCGTTCCGGGAGCTGACCGCGTCCGCGCCCGATGAGCTCTCGGTGTGGTTCCACCGGCTGCAGCCGCCGCAGGCGCCGGAAATGGTGGCCCTGGACGTGGCCTACCTGGGTGATCCGGAGCAGGGGCGGGCGCTGACCGCCGCCATCGACGGGATCGGCGGGGCCATGGCCGATAAGCGCGGCGCGCTGTCGGTGGCCGATCTGGGTGACATCTGCGCCGAGCCGACGACGCCGAGCCCGTCCCTGTCGCGCGCCGAGCTGCTCACCGATCTGGACGACGAGACGGTGAAAGTCCTGCTGGGTGAGCCGATCGCGCCGCTGATCAATATGCAGGTGCGGCATCTCGGCGGCGCGCTGGCGCGCGCCAACTCGGGTGCGGGCGCGCGCGGACCGGTGGCCGAGCCGTACCTGCTGTACCTGCTCGGCCTCGGCCTGCCCCAGTTGCGGGAGGCTGTGTCGCACAAGCGGCGCGAGATCGTAGACGCGCTGGGCTCGCACATCTCCGGTGCGAAGCCCTACACCTTCCTGATTCCGGGCGAGTCCGCCGCGGCGGCCTTCGATGCGGAGACGATCGCGCGACTGCGCGCCGTCAAGCGAGCTCGCGACCCGCAGAACGTGATTCGCGCGAACTACCCGGTCCTCGACTGAGTTGCCGCGAGAACCTCTCGGCTGGAAGATGTGAATCCGTAGTCACTTCGGGATCTTTCCGTTACTCTCACCGCGAGGAAGCGTGACGAATCGCTCAATTCGAGCGGTTCGACGCGCAGGTGGGACGCATCATGCGTTCGGGAGCGGAAGATTTCAGTGGGCAGCTGGCAGAACCTGCGCAAATCGGTTGGCAGGATATCCGATTCGAGTGGGCGCGGAGTCCGCGGCTGGGTGAGCGTCCGGGTGCGCCTGCTGGCCATCGTGCTCATTTCCAGTGTGACATTGCTGGCCATCGGCGGTGGCGCGGCGGTGTACCTGGTGCAGGACGCGCGCGAGGCCAGACAGTGGGCCGAATTGGCCAGCAGCACAACGACGCCCGCGATTCTCATGGTGTCGGCCTTCGAGGAGGAGCGTCGGCTGTCGGTGCTGCGGCTGGCCGGTGACCTCACCGCGGTGAGCGAGCTGACCGGGGCGCGGCAGCGCTCGGACGCGGCGCTGGCGGCGGTCATGGCCAAGGGCGATGCGGCCCGGGAGCTGAATCCGGACGGGTCGGCCGCCGATATCGAGGGCTACAACAAGCTTTTCGCCATGGTGCCGACACTGCGCGCCGGGGTGGATTCGGGGCAGATGCCCGCGGATCAGGTGTTCGGCTTCTTCACCGCGGTGATCGGGACCATCATCTCCGCGTCCATGCTGGCGGCGCGGGTCGCGCCCGATGCCGCGATCGGCATCGAACTGGGGTACGGCGTCGAGCCGCTGCGGGCGGCCGAGGCGCTCTCGCAGGCCGACACCATGGGCGCGGTGGCGCTGACCACGGGGGAGATGTCCACCGCGACCCTGCTCGAATTCGGCCGCCGGGTGGGCGAATTCCGCGGTGAGGTCGCCTATTCGGCCGCGGTGCTGAAGGGCGTGCGGCTCGACCAGCTGAACGCCATTACCGGCAGCACGGCCTGGCAGCAGGTCACCGCCATGCAGGACGCGCTGCTGCTGCGCGGGCCGGTGACGCCCGAGGACGACGAGACGACCGGCGGCGCAACGGGATCCGAGGACGCCGAGGACGCGGCCGCGGAGCTGCCGACCAGCCTGGAAGCCTGGCAGCACGCCTCCCGACAGGTCAATGTCGCCCTGCAGACGCTGTGGGAGGACCAGAGCCGCGACGCGCACGTCATCGCCCGCGAGCAGGGCGAGGCCGCCACCCGCAATTCGCTGCTCGGCGGCGCGGCCGTGCTGCTGGTGGCCACCGTGGCCTTCGTGCTGGCGCTGGTGCTGGCCAACCGGTTCATCGGGCGCATGCGCCGATTGCGGCGCGACACCCTGCAATTGGCCGATGAGCGCATGCCCGAGCTGATCCGGAAGCTGGGCGCGGGCGAGGAGGTCGACGCCTCGGCGGAGGTGTCGCGCCTGGACTTCGGCACCGATGAGCTGGGGCATGTGGCCGATGCCTTCAACCGCGCCCATGTGGTGGCGGTGTCGGCGGCGGCCGGCGAGGCCCGCACGCGCGCCGGCATCAATGCCGTATTCCTCAATATCGCCCATCGCAGCCAGGTCGTGGTGCATCGGCAGCTGTCGCTGCTGGACCGGGCCGAGCGCGAGGAGAAGAACGCCGATCAGCTCGAATTGCTGTTCCAGCTGGACCATCTCGCGACCCGGGCGCGCCGCAATGCCGAGAATCTCATCATTCTGGGCGGCGAGCAGCCGGGCCGGCGCTGGCGGAATCCGGTGGCGCTGCTGGACCTGGTGCGCGGTGCGGTGGCGGAAAGCCTGGACTACACCAGGATTCAGACCGGCCGCATGCCGGAGGTGTGGATCGCCAGCCGGGCCGTCGCCGACGTGATCCACCTGCTGGCCGAGCTGCTGGACAATGCCACCGCCTGTTCGCCGCCGGAGTCGGAGGTGACGGTGTCGGCCGTGGTGGTCGGCCGGGGCGTGGCGGTGGAGATCACCGATCAGGGACTCGGCATGACCGAGACCGAATTCGCCGAACGCAATGCGGTGCTGGCCGATCCGCCGGACTTCAGCGTGGCGACGCTGTCCGGCAATACCCGGCTCGGCCTGTTCGTGGTCGCGAAGCTGGCCGCGCGCCACGGTATTTCGGTGCGCCTGGGCGAGTCCGTGTACAGCGGGGTGCGGGCGGTGGTGCTGATTCCGTCGGCGCTGCTGGAGGATGTCGGCGCGCACGCGCAGTTGCGGGGCGGCCGTGGCGCCGAAACGCTCAGCGGCGGCCCGGATACCCTGCAGAATCTCGCGCCCGCGTGGCCGAGCGCGCTGCGCTCGGATCGGTTCCCGGCCGTGCCGGTGGCGGATGAGCCGGTGCGGCAGTCCTATCCGGCGCCGGTGTCGACCCTGGTGAGCGATGTCCCGGCCGTGGTCGAGCGGGCCGATCCGGTTCCCCGGGTCGCGCCCGCGCTGCCTGCGGCCCCGCAGGCACTGGCTCCCCGTTCGGCGCCGGTGAACGGCGCGCGGCCGGAACTGCCCCGGCGCAGCCGGAAGACGGCCGAACAGCCGGTCGCCGATGCGCCGGTCGCCGCCCCGCCCTCGTCGTCCACCTCGCCGCGGCCGCGCACCGCCGAGGAGGCGCGCAATCTCATGAGCGCGATCTCGAAGGGCACCCGCCAGGGCAGGCAAGTGCGGCCCGAGTCCGACTAGACCAGATCCACCGAATAACTCCATCGACGAGAAGGCGATCATGACCACTTCCCAGCGCATCGACCTCGGCTGGCTGCTCGACGAACTGGTCAACGGCCTGACCGACGCGCAGTCGGCGGTGCTGCTCTCCACCGACGGCCTGCTGCTCGGCGCCTCCGCGGGACAGGACCGTTCGGAGGCCGAGCGCTTCGGCGCCATGGCCTCGGCCCTGCACAGCCTGGCGCGCAGCGCCGGTCACCACTTCAAGGCCGGCGGGGTGGTGCAGACGGTCGTCGAACTGGATCAGGCGGTGCTGTTCATCACCGCGGCGGGGGAGAACGCCTGCCTGGCGCTGCTGGCCGCGGAGACCGCCGATATGGGCCTGGTGGCCTTCGAGATGAATCAGACGGTGCAGCGCGTGGGCACCCATCTGTCGGTCGACCCGCGCAGCAGTGCGGGCGGTTCGCCAGCCGGGTCCTGAACGGCGCGGCCATGAGCGATCCGCGCGAGCACTGGTACGAGGACGAGGCGGGCCCGTTGGTCCGCCTCTACGCCGTGACCCGTGGTCGCGGCCGCACCGAGCGGCCGGAGCTGACCATGTCCACGCTGGTGGTGGTCGCCGACCGCGGGCCCCGGCTGCGGCGGACCGAACCGGAGTACGCCGCCATCGAGAAGCTGTGCCGCGCACCGCTGTCGGTGGCGGAGGTGTCGGCGCACCTGCATCTGCCGCTGACCATGACCAAGGTGCTCATCGGCGATCTCATCGACGACGGCGTGGTCATCTTCCGGGCCCCGCCCACCCCGACGGGCAGCAGCGCCGATATGGGGCTGCTGCACGCCGTGCTGGAAGGCATCCGATCGCTCTGAGGCATTTCCTGTCGGCTCAGCGGGGCGTGTCAGCTCAGTTGGGCCGCAAGACGTTTGGCGTTCATATAGGCGATGGCCTCGATGGACACCATGGGGTTGACACCGGGGGCGGTGGGGAAGCTGGAGCCGTCGGCGACGACGATATTGGCGACATCCCAGGTGACGCCGTCGGGATTGGTGGCCGAGAGTTCCGGGGTGCCACCCATGCGGGCCGAGCCCATGATGTGCAGTGCGCCCATGGCGCATTGGCCCGGGCCGTAACCCGCCGCCTTGCACGCGGCGTCGAACTCGGCGAGCGAGCCGCGGGTACCGGGTTCGAAGGACACCCCGGCCTGATGCCCGGAGAAGATGCGCCGCGCGCCAGCGGCCTCCAGAATCTCTGCCGCGCCGACGATTCCGCGATGCAGGTGGGCGGCGTCGTAGTCCGACAGCTTGTACTTCACGATCGCCTCGCCGGTCTTGTCCACCTCGACGGTGCCCGAATCGCGATCGCGGGTGATGACGCCGACGGCATTCGAGCGCGCGAAATCGAGCATGGTGGAACGGAATGCGGCCGCGCCGCGCCAGCTCATGAAGCCGGTGCCGAGACCCGGATGGGTGGGGCCGGTTTCGTAGATGACGCCGTAGCCGTTGCCGTCCAGATCGGCGTGCTGACGGCTGATGCGGGTCTGCAATCCGCCCTCCCACGGCCGGATCTCCTCGTCGAAGACGCCGAAGACCGCGGCGGCGGGATGCAGGCGCAGGTGCCGGCCGATGTTCTTGTTGCGCAACCCGGAACGCCGCAGCAGGGCGGGCGTCTGGATCGCGCCCGCGGCGACGACCACCGCGCGCGCCGTGACAGTGATCTCGGCCCCGCCGGACGAGCGCCCCGAAACTGCCTCGGCGCGACCGTTCTTCACTTCGATGCGCCGGACATCGGCGTCGACGACCAGTCGCGCGCCGTGCGCGGCGGCATCGGAGAGCCACGTCTTGGCCACCGACTGCTTGGCCCCGAGGCGGCAGCCGTAACCGCAGCGACCGCATTCGACACCGGCGTCACAGGCGTCGGAGACATTGCGGGGCAGGGTGTTCACGTCCCAGCCGAGTTCGCGGGCGCCCCGCTCCAGGACGGCGTCGCGCGCCGACAGCGGCGAGCGCCGCTCGTTCACGCCGATCCGCTTCGACACCACCTCCAGAGCATCGCCGAACTCGGCCTCGGCGAACTGCGGAACGCCCAGCTCGGCCCATTCCTGGCGAACCCGGTCAGGGGTGGGCAGCGAGGTGCTCCAGTTGACGACGGTGCCGCCGCCCAGGCAGCTGCCCGCGACCAGGTTGATCTGACCCTCCGCCGACGCGGCCGGACCCGCCGCGTACATGGTGGTCAGCGCGGCGAGCTCGCCCTTGCCGAAATCCCGGTCGTCGTAATAATTTCCGCGCTCGAGCACGACCACATCCAGCCCGGACTCGGCCAGCACCGCCGCGGCCGCGCCGCCGCCCGCACCGGAGCCGATGACCACGACATCGCAAGTGAGCGTGGTGGATTCGGTGAACCGCAGCGGTTCCAGCGTGGGCTGTGGCGCGCTCACCAGCGCCCCGGCCGGCGCGGGATACCCGATCTGCTCCCACAGCGGATTCACCCCGGTCGGCCCCGGCGTCACGTTGTAGGCGAGCAGCGCCGCGCCCTTGAGCGCCTGGAAGATCGCCCGTACCGGCGCGAGCCCCGAATCGCCCAGCCGCAGCAGCGCCGCCTCCCGCCGCTCCTGCGGCAGCGCCGAGAACCGGCGCGGGCCATTGCCGGTGAGCAGCCCCACGAGCCGCGAATCCCACAGGCCCAGCAACATGGCCAGCTGCTTCTTCTCGGCCTCCCGCGGATTGCGCCCCAGGATGGAGAAGATGGTGTCGACGGTCCCGAGCTCGCTCGCCGCCGGCAGCGTCAGCCCGTCACCCGGCAGGAACGTATCGCAGATCATGCCCAGTGCGGCCCGCTGTTCGGCCGTAGGTTCCATGACGAATCCACCCTTCGTAAAGCTCGGGTGATTTCTACCACACTGTCATGAATGCATGCTCACTTTTAAGCGGGTTCAACTGGTGAAAGTGACTGAATCAGGAGTGAATTCGCAATTACATGGTGATGGCGTCGGGCAGTTCCCGCACCCCGCCGCGGTCGGCGGACTGCGCGAGCAGCGCATAGGCCCGCAGCGCCTTCGACACCGGCCGGTTCCGGTCCTTCGGACGGAACCCGGCGTCGGCTCGGCGGGCGCGGCGCTCGGCGAGCTCGGCGTCGGCCACCTCCAGCCGGAGGGTCCGGGCCGGGATATCGATGCCGATGCGATCGCCGTCCTCGACCAGGGCGATCACCCCGCCCGCCGCCGCCTCCGGGGACACGTGCCCGATGGACAGGCCCGAACTGCCGCCGGAGAAGCGGCCGTCGGTGACCACCGCGACGGAATCGGCCAGACCCCGGCCCTTCAAATACGCGGTGGGATACAGCATTTCCTGCATGCCCGGCCCGCCGCGCGGACCCTCGTAGCGGATTACCAGGACATCCCCGGCCCGCACGCGCCCGGTCAGGATGGCCTCGACCGCGGCCTCCTGCGAGTCGGCCACGACCGCCCGCCCGGCGAAGCGGTGCATGCCCGCGGCCACGCCCGCGGACTTCACCACGGCGCCGTCGATCGCCAGATTGCCGCGCAATACCGCGAGCCCGCCATCGGCCGAGAACGCGTGCGCCACATCGCGAATGACCCCGCCCTCGGCATCGGTGTCGAGGGACTCCCAGCGCTCCGACTGCGAGAACGCGGTCGCCGAGCGCCTGCCGCCGGGGGCGGCGTGGAACAGCTCGATCGCCTCGGGCGCGGGATTCGGTCCGCGCACATCCCAGTCGGCCAGCCACTGCTCCAGCGAATCGGTGTGCACCGAACGGACTTCCGTATTCAGCAGTCCGCCCCGGTGCAGTTCGCCGAGGATGGCCGGTATGCCGCCCGCGCGATGCACGTCCTCCATCAGGGCGCTGCCGTTCGGCGCGACCTTGCACAGGCACGCCACGGTGTGCGAGCGCGCCTCGATCTCGCGCAGCGTGTAGTCGAGCTCGGCCTCGCGCGCGGCGGCCAGCAGATGCAGGACCGTATTGGTGGACCCGCCCATGGCCAGATCCAGCGCCATCGCATTGTCGAACGCCGCCCGCGAGGCGATGGCCCGCGGCAGCACCGCGTCGTCGTCCTTCTCGTAGTAGCGGCGGGTGATGTCCATGACCGTGCGCCCGGCCCGCTCGTACAGGTCGCGGCGCGCGGTGTGGGTGGCCAGCGTCGAGCCATTGCCCGGCAGCGCCAGGCCCAGCGCCTCCACCAGGCAGTTCATCGAGTTGGCGGTGAACATGCCCGCACAGGATCCGCAGGTCGGGCAGGCATTCTCCTCGATGCGGGTCATGTCCTCGTCCGACACGGCGTCATTGACCGCCTCGCTCATGGTGGTGATGAGATCCAGTCGCCGCACCGTGCCGTCGGTGAGCACGGTCCGCCCGCCCTCCATGGGTCCGCCGGAGACGAACACCGTGGGGATGTTCAGCCGCATGGCCGCCATGAGCATGCCCGGAGTGATCTTGTCGCAGTTGGAGATGCACACCAGCGCGTCCGCGCAGTGTGCTTCCACCATGTACTCGATGGAATCGGCGATCAGGTCCCGCGAGGGCAGCGAGTAGAGCATGCCGCCGTGACCCATGGCGATGCCGTCGTCGATGGCGATGGTGTTGAACTCGCGCGGAATGCCGCCCGCCTCCCGGATCGCCTCGCTCACAATGCGCCCCACCGGCTGCAGATGGGTGTGCCCGGGCACGAACTCGGTGAAGCTGTTGGCCACCGCCACAACGGGTTTCACGCCGATATCGGCGCTGGGGACGCCGGAGGCGCGCATGAGCGCGCGGGCTCCCGCCATATTCCGTCCGTGGGTGACCGTCCGCGATCTCAGTTGAGGCATGGTCGAATCCTGCGCCCGCGCCGCGCGCCCGCGAAGGCGCCCTTTGTGCTGGTAGTAGAACTACCAGTAGTTACCCTCGAACCCGTGGACACCACCGCCCAGCGCCGCGCGGAACTCGCGGGCTTCCTGCGGGCCCGCCGCGCCCAGCTGGACCCGACCGCCGTCGGGCTGCCGCCGGCCGGCCCGCGCCGCCGCGGCGGCCTGCGCCGCGAGGAGGTCGCCACCCTCTCCGGCGTGAGCGCCACCTGGTACACCTGGCTCGAACAGGGCCGCGATATTCAGCCCTCCCGCCAGGTGCTCGACGCCCTGGCCCGCACCCTGCGGCTCACCCCCACCGAGCACGGCTACATCCTGTCCCTCGCCGGATACACGCCGCTGCCGGAATCCGCCGACGGCACAACCGATTCCGCGCCCGCGCACGTCCAGCACCTGCTCGACGCCCTCGACTTCCCCGCCTACGCCATCGCCCCGGATTGGCAGATCACCGGCTGGAACCGCGCCTACGCCGACCTGTACCCCAATGTCGCCACCGTCGCCCCCGCCGACCGCAACCTGTTGTG
Organism: Nocardia sp. NPDC127526; assembly: GCF_042672265.1. Taxonomy (NCBI): domain Bacteria; kingdom Bacillati; phylum Actinomycetota; class Actinomycetes; order Mycobacteriales; family Nocardiaceae; genus Nocardia; species Nocardia sp. NPDC127526. Next base: position 145,743 of record NZ_JBHXVO010000009.1, read on the forward strand.
GCTGGTCTTCACCGACCCCTACGTCCGTGACCTCCTCCCGGACTGGGAGGTCACCAGCCGCCGTTTCCTGGCCGAATTCCGTGCCGAAGCCGGGCCGCGCCTGGGCGACCTCGCCCACACCCCGGCCATCCAGCGCCTCCTGGAAACCAGCGAACCCTTCCGCGCGGGCTGGCGCAGCCACGATATCGAGGGCTTCGCCTCCCGCGAGCGGGTGTTCCACCACCCGGTGCGCGGCGAACTCCACTATGAACACCACCGCCTGTCTCCCGCCGACCACCCGGACCTCCACCTCGTCATCTACACCCCGATCGCGGAGTAGCCGGAATCCGGCGCGGCGCCGGAAATGCGGGTGGACAGCCGGCGCGATTGCCGCAATGATCGCCCGGTATCGCTGTTCGAGCTCGGGGTGGATTCATATGTCGTTATTGGGAAAGTGCGCGCTGGCCATGGTGATTCCGGCGGCCGGTGCACTATTGGCCGTCGGGGCCGGGACCGCGCAGGCGGCCGGAAATCTGTACGGCGCCATCGCTGTCGCGCCGGGAACGTTCCAGGTCGGTACGGCCACCGACCATCCGACGCAGGCCGCCGCGGACGCGGCGGCCCTCGCGGCCTGCGGCAACAGTGTGTGCAAGGTCGAACTGCAGATCAAGAACAGCTGCGGGGCCGCGGTCCAGTCCGATACGCGCGGATTGTGGTTCTCCTTCCCGACTTTCAAATACGGAACCGGTGCGACGGCCGCCGAAGCCGAGGAGATGGCGTTTCGGCAGGTTCCCGCCATTACGCCGTGGGCCCAGGCATTGAGCCTGTCCTACGGCAGCTCCATGCGGATGGAGCCCTTCGTCCGCGCCACGGTCTGCACCTCGAACGCCGGATGAGGATCGAAAACATGTCACTGCTCAGCAGATTCGCGCCGGCCATGGTGATTCCGGCGGCCGCGGCCCTCCTGACCGCCGGATCCGGCACCGCCCACGCGGCGGGAGATCTCTACGGCTCGATCGCCGTCTCGACCTTCCGAGTCGGCGCGGCGGCGGACTATCCCACCCAGCACGAAGCCGACCAGGCCGCCCTCGCCGCATGCGGCGAGAGCACCTGCTACATCCCGGTCCGCATCCACAACGAATGCGGCTCGGTGGTCGAGCGCGACGCCCGCAGCCTGGGCAGCCCCATGCCGTTCTACTTCACCGGAACCGGCGCCACCGCAGCCGAAGCGGAGGCAAACGCCATGCGCATCGCCGGCCCGGAGCCCACCGGCATGCTGTTCGTCGAAATCACCAAACCGGCCTTCGTACTGGACACCATCTGCACCGCCAACGCCGGCTGACGCCGGAGCGGGTTCACCCGGGGAACTGGTGGACCCGCGTCTGCGGCACCACCGCCGGCGCCTGGACCGGCGGCGGGGTGTAAGGCTGCGTGTAGACCGGCTGCTGCGGTTGTCCGGCGGGCGTGGTGTACTCCTCCGCCGGTGGGGTGTCGTTTGCGGGCGGGTTGTCCGCCGGCGGCGGCGCCGAGGTCACCGGCGCGATACTCGGACCCGGTGCGGTGGTCGACGTAACCGGTTGTGACACACCCGCGGACGATGCCGTCGTTGTCGATGACACCGTCGTCGGCGAGGTGGTGGCGGGTGATTCGGAGTTGCCGCGCACCGCGAACGTCGCGCCGACCACCACGCCGATTCCGGTCAGGAGCAGACCCGACACCACCGCGACCCGCCGACGGCGGGCCGGAACACCGGCGGCCGCCTTCGATTCCGCGGGTGCGGGCGGGTGGGGGAGTCGCCCGTCGATCCGTTCCGCGACGTCGACCGGCAGGGGCGGTGGGTCGCGCTTCACCAGTGTCGGGTCGCGCTTCACCAGCAGCGGCGGCTCGCGGGGCGGCTCCGGATCTCGAACGACGGTCGGTATCGCGGCCTCATCCCGCGCCGGGGTGCTCGGTACCAATTCTCTCGAATTCGGCACTGGCTCGTTCGAATTCGGCACCGGTTCGCTCGAATCCGGTATCGGCCCACTTGAAACCGGTATCGGCCGTGCTGGTTCCGCGCGCACCGTTACCGCGGCGGCGTGCAGGGTTCGTGCGGCCGCCTCGGCGAGGGCGGTGCAGGTCGGGAAGCGATCCTGCGGCGACTTGGCCAGCGCGGTGGCGATCACGGCGTCCAGTTCGGCGGGTAGGTCCGGTCGCAGGGTGCGGGGTGAGGGCGGGGGCGCGGTCAGGTGGGCGGCGATGACGGCGGCCTGATCCTTGCGGGCGAACGGCTGTTGTCCGGTGAGCAGTTGAAACAGGGTGCAGCCCAAGGAGTAGATGTCGGCGCGGTGGTCGGCGGGGGCGTCGGCGAAGCGTTCCGGGGCGGCGTAGGCGAAGGTGGCGGCGATGCCGGAGAGGGTGACGGTGTCGTCGAGGGTGCGGGCGATGCCGAAATCGGTGAGGACCGCGCGTTCGCCGTCGCGATGGTCATTGGCGATGAGGAGATTCGCCGGTTTCACGTCGCGGTGCAGTACGCCCCGGCCGTGCGCGTAGTCGAGGGCGTGGGCGGCGTCGGCGAGTAGTCGCATGGCGCGCGCCGGTTCCAGACCGGCCGGATTCGCGTGCAGCAAACCGGCCGCGTCACCGCCGTCGATGTAGCGCATGGCCAGCCACAATGCCGGATCGTCGACCGCGCTGCGGTCGTATACCGGAACGATATTCGGGTGATCCAGCCCGGCGGCGAGCGTGGCCTCCCGTTCGAAGGCGGTGCGCGCTTTCGCATCCACGGTGAAGGTATCGGCGAGCACTTTCAGCGCCACCCGGCGCTGTAGTCGCGGGTGTGCGGCCAGGTAGACCGTGCCCATTCCGCCCGCGCCGAGCAGCCGCTCGATGCCGAATCCGGCGAACTCCGTCCCCGGCTGCAAACTCACTCGAATTCCTCCCCGACGCACACAGCGGGCCGCGCACCCGAATCATGCTGTGACCCTGAGAGAATCTAACGCAATCGCCGACCGCGCGGTCGCACTGTTTTTTCCACAGAATCCGCTGTCGCGCCCCCATATCGGTCAGCGGTCATGAAATGGTGGTGGTATGGTCTTTTCGCCGAGGCGGTGCACCGATGACGTCTGATGCTGAATTGGACCCCGCCGCAGTCGAGATCGGCAGCTTCTTCCCCCAGGCGCCGCGCAAGGTCTGGCAAGCCCTGACGAATCCGCCGCTGGTCGAACGCTGGCTGATGCGCTCGGTCGGCTTCACTCCCACGGTCGGAACCCATTTCATCTTCGCCGTCCCCACTCAGCCCACGGGCCCCGCCCAGCCCATCGGCGAGATCGCCTGCGAAGTCCTGGCCGCGCGGCCGGCCGAGCAGTTGACCCTCGCCTGGGTGGACCTGCGCGCCCGGTACCCCGCCCGGTGGATTGTCGACTGGACCCTCGAACCCCAAGGGCGCGGCACCCGGCTCCTCCTAACCCAGACCGGCTTCGATATCGAGGACCGCCGCCAGAAAATGGCCCGCAATGCCATGGAGCGAGCCTGGAAGTCCGCCCTGACCCGCCTGCGCGAGGTCCTGGAGAACTGAAAATCCATCGACCGGGAACTGGTGGCGGTCGCTATTCGCGATTCGCCGCCACCAATTCCCGGTGATCATTCGTCCAGCGGTTCGGCGGGGCGGCCCAGGATGCCGGGGGTTACCGAATCGATCAGGGGCCAGGCTCGGTCGAGGGGGAGGTCGATGAGGTGGTAGCGCTTCTTGCCGGCGGCGGAGGCGGCGATGACGGTGGCCACGCCTGCCCGGCGCTGCCAGAAGGTCTGGCGCACGGTCCAGCCGATAATGCCGGGGGCCTCCAGGCAGTCGCGATCGCGGTCCAGGGAACCGCTGCGGGTGATGAGCCAGGTGGGGTTGCCGTCGGCGGCGGGGATCACGGCGTGGCCCAAGCCGCGGTAGCGATCCCAGGCGAGCGCGATGGCGACGGGCACCGCGATGCACATGAGCGACCAGATCCAAGCCGGAATATGAACTCCCGCAAGGGATAGCGCCAGCAGGATCGCGGCGGCCACGGCGACCGGACCGAGGGCTCGGGTGTAGCGGCGGCGTCTCGCCGCCGGACCGTGGGCGATCAGCCCGGCGGTGACCGGCGGGGGAGCCGACAGCCCGGCGTCGTCGATGCCGGACTGCTCGTCGAGCAGATGCGCGAGCGTGTGATCCACGGCGGCGCGCGGCGCCTGGGGCAGGATCTTCTGCCGTGGATCGGTGCCGGTCATGATGGCTTCCAATTCGGCCGCGCCGGCCAAGCGCAGCAGCAGCGGCTCGTTCACGGTCGCGCCGCGCAGCCGCGCCAGGTCGAGGGTGACCTGGCGGGTGGTGAACAGGCCGTGGCGGATGTGCAGCGTCTTGCCGTCGTCCACCACCTGGAGCCGGTGGTAGGTGGCCAGATAGCGGGCGCAGGCCGCCAGGCTGACGAAGACCACCAGGGCCACGACGAGCCCGGCCACGAACGCGGCGATGGCGACCGCCCCGCGATGGCCCACGGCCTGAACGGCATTGGAGTCGAATACGACCTGGGCGATGCCGTACTGGAAGGCCAGACCGACGATGGGCGCGATAATGGCGAAGCCGGTCAACGAGAGCGGGGCGTAGCGAACCCAATTCGGTTGCCAGTGACCGATTTCCACCGGCGGCCGGGGGGCGGGCTCGGGCAGGCCGTCGGACTTCACCAGGCTCGGACCGCCCTCGCCCGGAGCTCTCTCCTCGCTTCCTGGCTCCGTAAGCCCTTGCACACCAAGTGATTCCGCCTCGCGAGTGTGCGCGAGCAGTGCGGTGCGCAGATCCGGGACAAGCCCGGCGTCGAGCGAATCGAGTTTGAACTGATCGCCGCGGTCGGCCTGCTGCCCGGTGCCGATGGACAGCACCGCCAGCCCCAGCGCCCGATGCAGCAGATCCGCCTCGACATCCACCGAGCGCACCCGGTTGCGGGGGATGGACAGCTTCTTCCGCTGGATCAGGCCGGTCCGGAGCTCGACATTGTCGCCGGTGATGCGGTACGTGGTGGTGAACCAGCGGGTCAGCGCCAGCGCGACGATGACGGCCACCGCTGCGAGGCTCCACAGGTGATTACCGCTCTGGGTGCCGGCGATCACCGAGGCGAGCAGTACCGGAATGAAGCGGATCAGCTCGTTGACGGGGTGCACCAACAGCATTCGGCGATCCAGGCGCTGCCAGGTGCTCGACTCCTCGGCCGGCGGCGGGCCCGCGGCCGGCCGCGGCGGTGCCGGATCGGTGGGATTCGGGTGTAGCGGTTCGGTCACGTCGCGTCACCCCGATGCCGGGCGGCGATCTCGGTGAGCCGGGTGACCGTGCTGCGCGCATCCTTGAGCTCGAGTGCGCTGATGTGCACGGCCCCGGCCGAGGACGCCGTCGTCACGGTGACCGTCGCCAGCCCGAGCAGCCGCTCCAGCGGACCGCGATAGGTGTCGACGGTCTGCACCCGGGTAATGGGAGCCACCCGGGACTCCTGCGTCAACCACCCGGTACGGGTGTACACCGCCTCGTCGGTGATCTCCCACCGATGCACCGCGTACCGCCACAGCGGCACCACCGCAATGCTGAAAACGGCCAGCACCAGCGCGATTCCGAACACCCACGCCTGCACCGCGCGCCGATTCGAGTCCAGCACCGCCCACACCGCCAGCCCCACGAGGGGAAACGCCCAGGACAGCGCGGCGCTGATCGCCCACAGCAGCTTCGCGCGCGGGCTGGGCCGCAGGGCCGGATCCACCATGATGCCGCCGGGTGCGGTTGGCTGGGACATGCCTGCCATGCTTGCACGATTCCGGGCCGGTGCGCGGCACATACGGAGCGCAGCGTACGGACCGGCCGGTGGGACCGGCCACATCTCGCGTCCCGCGCGCATGACCCGGCGTCGGCGCCCGCGCCCGGGCGGCGTCCGGCCGCGCATCTCCGCCCCGTGTGCGGGACCATTATTCGGGCGGCCGTGGCGGAATACTCCTCCGGTGTGCCCGGTTGCCTGCTCTTATGGCACCCGAGTCGGATCAGTCGGATGGATGGCGCATGATCGAGGACGTGACGGATCTACCGAACCCGAAGCTGCCCCCGGCCGCACGCGGTGCGTCTGCGGGAACAGAGCACGCACCCAGCCCCGCCGGTATGCGCCGGGCGCTGCGCCGGGCGCGCGACGGGGCCACGCTCAATCTCGACGAGGCGGTGGCGCTGCTGCAGGCGCGCGGCGCCGATCTGGAGGATCTGAGCGCGTCGGCGGCGCGGGTGCGCGACGCCGGGCTGCGGGAGGCCGGCTACGCGGGGGAGACGCTGCCGATCACCTACTCGCGCAAGGTTTTCATTCCGCTCACGCATCTGTGCCGGGACAAGTGTCACTACTGCACGTTCGTGACGGTGCCGGGCAAGCTGCGCGCCCAGGGCAAGGGCATGTACCTGGAGCCCGACGAGGTGCTCGACATTGCCCGCAAGGGCGCCGAACTGGGTTGCAAGGAAGCGCTTTTCACCCTCGGAGACCGGCCCGAGGAACGCTGGCCCGAGGCTCGGCAGTGGCTGGACGAGCGCGGCTACGACTCCACCCTCGACTACGTGCGCGCCATGTCCATCCGGGTGCTGGAGGAGACGGGCCTGCTGCCGCACCTGAATCCGGGCGTGATGACCTGGGAGGAGCTGTCCCGGCTCAAGCCGGTGGCCCCGTCCATGGGCATGATGCTGGAGACCACCTCCACCCGCCTGTTCACCGAACCGGGCCAGGCGCACTACGGCAGCCCGGACAAGGATCCGGCGGTGCGGCTGCGCGCGCTCACCGACGCGGGCCGGCTCTCGGTCCCGTTCACCACCGGCATTCTGGTCGGCATCGGCGAGAACCTCACCGAGCGCGCCGAATCCATTATGGCGATCCGCAAGGCGCACAAGGCCTTCGGTCACGTGCAGGAGGTGATCGTGCAGAACTTCCTGGCCAAGCACGACACCGCCATGCGCCATACCCCCGACGCCGATCTCGAGGAGTTCCGCGCCACCATCGCCGTGGCCCGGCTGCTGCTCGGCCCGAAGATGCGCATCCAGGCCCCGCCCAATCTGGTCTCGCTCGAGGAATGCCGCGCGCTCATCGCCGCCGGAATCGACGACTGGGGCGGGGTTTCGCCGCTCACCCCCGATCATGTGAATCCGGAGCGCCCCTGGCCGAATCTGGAGGTGCTGGCGCAGGTCACCGCCGACGCCGGCTACGTGCTCACCGAGCGCCTCACCGCGCATCCGAAATACGTTCTGGCGGGCCATCCTTGGATCGACCCGCGGGTCTCCAAACATGTGGCCGCGCTGGCCGATCCGCAGACCGGCCTGGCCCGCGAGGTGAACCCGACCGGCCTGCCCTGGCAGGAGCCCGACCACGACTGGGAGTCGGTCGGCCGCATCGACCTCAATACCGCCATCGACAGCGAGGGCCGGAACACCGAGTCCCGCAGCGATTCCGCGCTCGAGACCGATGGCCTGGGCGCCTTCGGCGACTGGGAGAGCATTCGCGAGCAGGTGCACGAACTGGCCGCCGCCGCCCCCGAACGCTTCGACGCCGATGTCATGTCCGCGCTGCGCGCCGCCGAGCGCGATCCGGCCGGGCTCACCGATGACCAGTACCTGGCCCTGGCCACCGCCGACGGCCCGGCCCTGGAGGCCGTGGCCGCGCTGGCCGATCAACTGCGCCGCGACACCGTCGGCGACGACGTCACCTACATCGTCAACCGGAATATCAACTTCACCAATATCTGCTACACCGGCTGCCGCTTCTGCGCCTTCGCTCAGCGCAAGGGCGATGCCGACGCCTTCAGCCTGAGCGCGCAGGAGGTCGCCGACCGCGCCTGGGAGGCGCACGTCGAGGGCGCGACCGAGATCTGCATGCAGGGCGGCATCGATCCGGAGCTGCCGGTCACCGGCTATGCCGACCTGGTGCGCGCCATCAAGGCGCGCGTCCCGGACATGCACGTGCACGCCTTCAGCCCGATGGAGGTCGTCAATGGCGCTTCCCGCGGCGGCCAATCCGTGCACGACTGGCTCGCGGCGCTGAAAGAGGCCGGGCTCGACACCATTCCGGGCACCGCCGCCGAGATCCTCGACGACGAGGTCCGCTGGGTGCTGACCAAGGGCAAACTGCCCACCTCGGCCTGGATCGATGTCATCACCACCGCGCACAAGCTGGGCATTCGCTCCAGCTCGACCATGATGTACGGCCACGTGGACAATCCCAAGCACTGGGTCGGGCACCTGCGGGTGCTGCGCGGAATCCAAGACGAGACAGGTGGTTTCACCGAGTTCGTGCTGCTGCCCTTCGTGCACCAGAGCGCACCGCTGTATCTGGCGGGAGCCTCGCGCCCGGGGCCCACCATCCGTGATAATCGAGCGGCGCACGCGCTCGCGCGGATCATGCTGCACGGGCGCATCGAGAACATTCAGACCAGCTGGGTGAAACTCGGAATCAAGGGAACCCAGTTGATGCTCAATGGCGGCGCCAACGATCTGGGCGGCACCTTGATGGAGGAAACCATCTCCCGCATGGCCGGCTCCGAACACGGATCAGCGAAGACCGTCGAGGAACTGACCGAGATCGCCACCGGAATCGGCCGTCCGGTCCGGCAGCGCACCACCACCTATGGTGTGCCGCCGCATCGCCCGCCGGTTTCGCTGGTGGTTGGATAGACCGAATCCACCCAAGTTAGGGCAGGCTGACCAGTAGTAATGTTGGGGCGTCGGGATACTGTTTCGCCGGGCCGGGAGACTTGTTCCGCCACGCGGAGCGACCCCACATGTGAGGACAGACTAGGAGAGCGGCAGTGCCGTACATCATCGCTGAACCGTGCGTTGACGTGAAGGACAAGGCGTGCATCGAGGAATGCCCCGTGGACTGCATCTACGAGGGCGGCCGCATGCTGTACATCCAACCGGACGAGTGCGTGGACTGTGGTGCATGTGAACCGGTCTGCCCGGTGGAGGCGATCTTCTACGAGGACGACACCCCGGATCAGTGGAGCGGTTACGTCAACGCCAATGTCGAGTTCTTCGACGACCTCGGCTCGCCCGGCGGCGCCACCAAGGTCGGCAAGGTCGACTACGACCCGCCGTTCATCGCCGCGCTACCGCCGATGGCCTCGGAGTAAGCGGACTTGAGCGCGCGTGGCCGGGTCAGTTCGCTGCTGCCCGATTTCCCCTGGGACACCATTGCTTCGGTGAAGGCGAAGGCCGCTTCGCATCCCGGCGGCCTGGTGGATCTGTCCGTCGGTACCCCGGTCGATCCGGTGGACCCGCTGATCCGCGCGGCCCTGGCCTCGGTGGCGGAGGTGCCCGGCTACCCGACCACGCACGGTACGCCCGAATTGCGTGCCGCCGTGGTGGAATCGCTGAAGCGGCGCTTCGGCATCACCGGCATCGACCCGGCCGCCGTGCTGCCGGCCATCGGCACCAAGGAACTCATCGCCGGACTGCCGCGGCTGCTCGGCCTGGGCCCGGACGATCTGGTCGTGATCCCGGAAGTGGCGTACCCCACCTACGAGGTGGGCGCCCTGCTGTCCGGCTCCCGCTATGTGCGCGCCGACGGCGTGACCCAGCTCGGCCCGGAGAAGCCGGCGCTCATCTTCCTGAACTCGCCGTCCAATCCCACCGGCAAGGTGCTGGGCGTCGAACATCTGCGCAAGGTGGTGGAATTCGCCCGCGAGCGCGGCGCGGTCCTGGCCTCCGACGAGTGCTACCTGGGCCTGCCCTGGGAGGGCCGCGCGGTGTCCATCCTCGATCCCGAGGTCTCCGACGGCGACCACACCGGCCTGCTGGCCATTCACTCGCTGTCCAAGACCTCGAATCTGGCCAGCTACCGCGCGGGCTTCGTGACCGGCGACCCGGCGCTCATCGCCGAACTGCTCGAGGTGCGCAAGCACTCCGGCATGATGCTGCCCTTCCCCATCCAGGCCGCCATGACCGCGGCCCTGGGCGACGACACCCACGAGGCCCAGCAGCGCGAGCGCTACCGCGCCCGCCGCGAGGTGCTGCGGAAGGCCTTGCTGGCGGCGGGTTTCCGCATCGACGACTCCGAGGCCGGCCTGTACCTGTGGTCCACCCGCGGCGAGCCCTGCCGCACCACGCTGGACTGGCTGGCCGAGCGCGGCATTCTCGCGGCCCCCGGCGAGTTCTACGGGCCCCGGGGCGCGGAGCACGTGCGCATTGCGCTGACAGCCACCGATGAGCGCATCGCGACCGCTGCTGAGCGTCTGACCAGCTGATTTTCAGTAGCCATCGGGTCCGTGCTACTGTCTTCGACGTTGCAAGGCCCGGTGGCCTGAATACTTCAAGGCCCTGTGGCGCAGTTGGTTAGCGCGCCGCCCTGTCACGGCGGAGGTCGCGGGTTCGAGTCCCGTCAGGGTCGCACATCAGAAGAAAACGAAGTCCGGTCGCTGCTGCGGCCGGACTTTTTTCATTGTTCCGCAAAACTGACGCACGCGCGCTTCACAACATCTATAACAGGTTCTCATTGCACACTCGATGAGGAGCCTTTCAGTGCGTGGATTCGTTTACGAAAACTCTGGTAAGAGCCATTATGGCCATAGCGTCAGCCGCCGGGGGTTCCTAGCTGCAACGAGTGTCATTTTTGGGGCTGCCGTGCTGGGTCGCGGGACGCCCGCGCGGGCGCTGCCGACCAAACAGCTCGCCGACGGCGATCGGGTGCCCGCCCTCGTCATCGGCAGTGGCTACGGCGGCGCGGTGGCCGCGCTGCGGCTGGCCCAGGCCGGAGTCGACGTCGCCGTCGTCGAGATGGGCATGTCGTGGACCGCGCCCGGCTCCGACGGAAAGATCTTCTGCGGCATGCTCAAACCGGATGGCCGCTCCTTCTGGCTGCGCAACCGGACCGACCAGCCCATCTCCAATTTCGCGGGCGGCGACTACAACAAGGACATCCAGAAGTACACGGGCGTACTGGATTCCGAGAAGTTCAGCGGCATCCGCGTCTACCAGGGCCGCGGCGTGGGCGGCGGATCGCTGGTGAACGGCGGTATGGCCGTCACGCCGAAGCAGGAGTACTTCGCGGGCATCCTGCCCTCGGTCGACGCCGGCGAGATGTACTCCACCTACTATCCGCGCGCCAATGCCGCCCTCGGGGTCAATAACCTCGACCAGAGCTGGTTCGAGACCGCCGAGTGCTACAACTACGCGCGCGTCGGCCGCAAACATGCCGAGCGCTCCGGCTTCGCCTGGACCTTCGTGCCGAATGTGTACGACTTCGGGTACATGAAGCTGGAGCAGGCGAATCAGGCCACCCGATCGGCGCTGGCCTCAGAGGTCATCTACGGCAACAACTACGGCAAGAACTCCGTCGACAAGACCTACCTCGCCGACGCGGCGGCCACCGGCAAGGTGGGCATCACGCCCATGCACCAGGTCACGGCCGTCTCGCCGACCGAGGGTGGGTACAAGGTCGAGATGAAGCAGCTCGACACCAGCGGCGCGACCGTGGCCACCAAAGCGGTTGTGGCGCAGCGCGTCTTCTTCGCCGCGGGCAGCGTGGGCACCAGCAAGCTGCTGGTGTCGATGAAGGCGCAGGGCAAACTGCCCGACCTGCCGGACACGGTCGGGTCCAACTGGGGCAACAACGGCAATGTGATGGTCGCGCGCGCCAATCACATGTGGGACGACACCGGCAGCCTGCAATCCTGCATCCCCTGCCTGGGCATCGACAACTGGGCCGATACCGCTGGTCCGGTTTTCGCGGAGGTCTCGCCGATTCCGGCCGGGCTGGAGACCTTCATCAGCCTGTACCTGGCCATTACCAAGAATCCCAACCGCGGCAAGTTCACCTTCAACTCCGGGACCGGCGGCGTGGACCTGAACTGGCAGACCGGCTGGGCGCAGCCCAGTATCGATGCCGCCAAACGCGTCTTCGACAAGATCAACAAGAAGGAGGGGACCATCTACCGGACCGATCTCTTCGGTCTCTACAAGACCTGGGGCGACGACTTCACCTATCACCCGCTCGGCGGTTGCGTGCTCAACCAATCCACCGACAATTACGGGCGGCTGACCTCCTATCCGGGGCTGTACGTCATCGACGGGTCCCTGATCCCGGGCAGCACCACGGTGAACCCGTTTGTCACCATCACCGCGCTGGCCGAACGCAATATCGAGCACATCGTCGCTACGGATTTACGGTAGCCGCCCGGAAGCGCCGGAAGGAGCTGGCGCGTTCGTCCCTCCTGGGCGGCAAAGTTCGCGATAGCCTGGGTTATGGACGCTGTCACGGTTGTCCCCGCCCCGACCAATGAACCGGTGCACACCTACGCGCTCGACAGCCGGGAACGAGAGCTGCTGTCGGCCAAGCTCGCTGAACTCTCCGCCGCCTCGGTGGACGTGCCGCTGGTGATCGGCGGCAAACATCAGCCCGGCACCGGCGAGCGGTTCGACATCACCATGCCGCACCGGCATCGGCAGGTGCTGGGGACGTATACGAACACCACACACGACGAGGGCCGGGCGGCCATCGAGGCCGCCACGGCCGCCGCGCCCGGCTGGCGCGCGCTGCCCTTCGAGGAGCGCGCCGCCGTCCTGCTCCGGGCGGCGGATCTGCTGGCCGGGCCGTGGCGGGAAACCATTGCCGCCGCAACCATGCTCGGCCAGTCCAAGACCGCGCAGCAGGCCGAGATCGACGCACCCTGCGAACTGGTGGACTTCTGGCGCTTCAATGTGGCCTTCGCCCGGGAGATCCTGGCGCAGCAGCCGGAATCCACGGCGGGCGTGTGGAATCGGATGGACTACCGGCCCCTGGAGGGGTTCGTGTACGCCATTACGCCGTTCAACTTCACCGCCATCGCCGGGAACCTGCCCACCGCACCGGCCCTGATGGGCAATACGGTGGTGTGGAAACCCTCACCTACGCAGACGCTTTCGGCGTACTACACCATGCGGCTGCTGGAGGCGGCGGGCCTGCCGCCCGGCGTGATCAATATGGTGACCGGTGACGGGGCCCAGTTGTCGGAGATCGCGCTGACCGATCCGCGGCTGGCGGGCATCCACTTCACCGGATCCACCCGCACCTTCCAGTTCCTCTGGCAGACGGTCGGCGCGAATATCGGCCGCTACCACGGCTATCCGCGGCTGGTCGGCGAGACCGGCGGCAAGGATTTCATTGTCGCCCACCCCTCGGCCGACCCGGATGCCCTGCGCACGGCCCTGATTCGCGGAGCCTACGAGTATCAGGGCCAGAAGTGCTCGGCCGCCTCCCGCGCGTATATCGCCAAGTCCGTGTGGCGCAGTATGGGGGAGGAGTTCCTGGCGCAGGTCGAGGAGCTCACCTACGGCGATATCGCCGATCTGTCGAACTTCGGCGGGGCGGTGATCGACAAGCGCGCCTACGACAAGAATGTGGCGGCCATCGCCAATGCCCGCAGCCGCGGCCTGACCATTCCGGCGGGCGGCGTCTACGACGATGCGGAGGGCTGGTTCATCCGGCCCACCGTGCTGCTCAGCGACGATCCCGGCGACGAATCCTTCGCCACCGAGTACTTCGGCCCGGTGCTGTCGGTGCACGTCTACGACGACAGCAGTCCCGACAGCTTCGCCGCCATGCTCGCCACCGTGGAGGCCACCTCCCCGTACGGGCTCACCGGCGCGATCTTCGCCCGCGACCGGCACGCCGTCGAACACGCAACCACCGCACTGCGTTTCGCGGCCGGCAACTTCTACATCAATGACAAGCCCACGGGCGCGGTGGTCGGGCAGCAGCCCTTCGGCGGGGCGCGCGCCTCCGGCACCGACGACAAGGCGGGCTCGCCGCTCAACCTGCTGCGTTGGGTGGCCCCGCGCACCCTCAAGGAAACCTTCGTCCCGCCAACCGATTACCGCTATCCGCACATGGAGACGCGATGAATCCGCTGCGGCCGGTCATTCTGGCCGCGGCGAACTCGCCGCGACTGAAGCGGGCGGTCACGCGCACTCCGCTCACCGCCGCGGTGGTGCGCCGTTTCGTGGCGGGGGAGACGCGCGCCGACCTGGCGCCGGTGGCGCGGGAACTGCTGGCGAGCGGCCGCATGATCAGCGTGGACTTCCTCGGCGAGTACACCACCGAGCGGTCCATGGCCGATGCCGCTGTGGCGGAATACGTTTCGCTCATCGACGAGCTGGCCGCCCTGGAAGCGCCCGATACCGCGGTGCCGTGCGTCGAGGTCTCGGTGAAGCTCTCCGCGCTGGGGCAATCCCTCGGCCAGGACGGCCCGGCCATTGCCGTGGAGAACCTGCACAAGCTGTGCTCCAAGGCCGACGAGTCGCGCGTCTGGGTGACCGTCGACGCCGAGGACCACACCACCACCGAGGAAACCCTCGAGGCGGTGCGTCAGCTGCGCACCGAATTCCCCTGGCTGGCCGTGGCCGTGCAGACCTATCTGCGCGCCGCCGAGGATCGCCTGCGCGAGCTCGCGGCGGCGGGCACCCGAATCCGCTTGTGCAAGGGCGCGTATCAGGAACCGGAGACCGTCGCCTTCCAGCGCGCCGCCGAGGTCGACGCCTCCTACCTGCGCTGCCTGGACGTCCTCATGCGCGGCAAGGGCTATCCGATGATCGCCTCGCACGATCCGGCCATGATCGACGCCGCGCTCACCCTCGCGGCCGAACAGCACCGCACCCCGGCTGATTTCGAGTTCCAGATGCTGTACGGCATCCGCGACGCCGAACAGCGCCGCCTGGTGAGCGAGGGCCACGGCCTGCGCGTCTACGTCCCCTACGGCGGCCAGTGGTACGGCTACCTCATGCGCCGCCTCGCCGAACGCCCGGCCAACCTGGGCTTTTTCCTGCGCGCCCTGGCCGACCGGAGCTGACGGCTCAGACCAGCGGGCGGCCCAGGCGGCGGCGCAGTCGCATATCGGCCAGATAGAAGTTGAAGGGGAACAGGCGGATTGTCGTGGGCATGCGGGTCCAGACCGCGGAGATCAGGCGCAGCAGGAAAGTGAAGGCGCGTTCGTCGCGGGCGGACCAGGACATGTTCATCTGATCCCGGAGATGCTGGGGCAGTAGCGCGGTGACGATGAAACGGTGCAGGCCGCCGAGTAGGAGTTGCAGCGGCAGCGGCAGCATCTTCAGATCCGCCAGATCGTTGAAGTACTGACGGGTCGCGGCGTCGATCTCGCGGGTGGCAAGGTGCTCCTCCCAGTACGCGTAGAACGCGTCGCGGCTGACCGGCCACATCTCCTCGCGCATCTGCAAGGTGGTGCCGAGCCGGGAGCTGTACTGGTAGAAGGCTTCCGCCGCCTCCGGATCCATGGGTCCGCGCATGCGCAGCAGCAGGTCGTCCACGCCCCAGTACAGGCAGGCCGCCACCCACAGCTGCAGGTTGGGGTCGAAGGCGTTGTACTTGACCGGGCTGCCGGGCTTGGTCCGGATGCTCCGATGCGAGGTGTTGACGGCCTCGCGGTAGTCCTTGCGGTCGTTCTCGTCGCCGAGCCAGGCGACGGCCAGATAGGTGAGGGTGGTGCGCAGCCGCTTGATCGGGTGCAGCGTGACCTTGCCGCTGTCGACATCGCTCTCCATGACACCGTAGCCGACCGGCTTGTGCGAGAGCTGCATGATCACATTGGCGGCGCCGCCCAGGAAGGCGGCAATGCCGTCGAGGTATTCGCGGGCGCTCTCCGGGGTAATGGGCTCATAAGTGCCAACCGGACGGTATTCATCAGAGTTACGCAGGGCGGCGGTCATCGTTGACTCGACTCCTCGTCGTCACTCCTCGCCAGTGAGGAGAGTGTGAGAATATTCGCCTCTCACCCTCTCATCGCGGTGGGTGCGTGTCAATGTGCGATGATTGGTGCCTCATCGTATCTTCGCGACCGGAAAGGGCTCGGACCATGGCCAAACTGGCCAAACTGCTCCCGCTCGTGCGCGGATCCGGCCCCGAGGACCGCAATCAGGCGAAGGTGCTCGATGCCGCGCTCATGGCCTTTCTCGACTTCGGCATCAAGCGCACCAGCATGGTCGAGGTGGCCCGGCGCGGCGGACTCTCGCTGGCCACGCTGTACCGGCGCTACGCCGGCAAGAACGATCTGATCCAGGCCGTCGGGCTGCGCCAGGCGCGGCAGTTCATCGCCGAGGCCGATGCCGCCATCCGGGCCGAGGTCGAGCGCGATGCCAGCGCCGAGGACCAGATCGTCGCCCTGTTCATCGCCTTCGCCGAGGGCTTGCGCGGCAATGCGCTGCTGGATCGCCTGCTGAAGACCGAACCGGAGATCGTGCTGCCCTACCTCACGGTGCAGGGCGCGCCCGTCATCGAACTGGGGCGCGACTACCTCGCCGAGTTCATCGCCCGCTTGCAGGCGGAAGACAAACTGCCCGAATACGATCCGCTGCCGCTGGCCGAGATGATCGCCCGCGCGGCGCTGTCGCTGGCGCTCACGCCGCAGACCGTGATCCCGCTCGACGATCCGGCGGCATTGCGCCGGTTCGCCCGCGACCACGTGGTGCCCGGTTTCCGGATCGGCTGAGCCGGAACCGGTTTCGCTTCAGACCAGGCGCAGGCCGAGACGGCGGCGCACGCGCATGTCCAGCAGATAGAAGTTGAGCGGGAAGCTGCGCACCGGTGTGGGCAGGACCGATTCGGCCGCCCCGAGGGCTTTCAGAGTCGTCGCGAGCAGCCGATCCTGCCGCGGCGACCAGGTCGCGCCCATCTCATCGCGCAGATGCGGTGGCAGCAGCCCGATCACGAAGAAGCGGTGCACGCCGCCGAAGGCCAGCTGGAAGGGCCGGGGCAGCATCTTCAGGTCGATGAGATCGTCGAAGTAGGCGCGGATCTTGGGATCGATGACGGTCTTGGCGAGGTTTTCCTCCCAATACCGGTCGAAGGCAACGCGATTCGCGGGCCACATCTCCGGGCGCATCTGCAGGGTGGTGCCCAGCCGGGCGGCGTAGTGGTAGAAGGCGTCGGCATCGGAGTCGGTCATGGGCCCGTGCATGCGCTCGTACAGATCGCGCGCGCCCCAGTACAGGCAGGCCGCCACCCACAACTGAAGGTTCGGGTCGAAAGCGTTGTACTTCACCGTACTTCCGGCGCGGGAGCGCACCTGCTTGTGTGAGGTGTCGACGGCCTCGCGGTAGGCCTCGCGCTCCTCGTCGCTGCCGAGCATGGCGACCGCCAGATAGGTGACGGTGGTGCGCAGCCGCTTGATCGGATGGATCATCACATTGCCGCTCTCCACCGGCGATTCCACCACGCCATAGCCGACCGGCCGATTGGAGAGCTGCATGATGACATTCGCGGCGCCGCCGAGCAGGCCGACCGCGCCATCGAGGAACTGCCGGATATCGATGGGCGGCGTATTGCCTGCTGCGTATTCGGGTGTTGCGCGAAGCGGCCTGGTCATCGTTGACCACATCCTCGAGTGAGAAGGTTATATACAAACTTTCTTACCCACTCGGCTCGCCTGTCAACCGACTTGGCCGCTTCGTGCTCGCTTCGTGCCTTACTCGCCGGTACCGGCTAGTGCGCGGGCTGCAAGGCGGGCTGCTCGGCCGAGGTGGCGGCGCTCCCGCGCTGCCAGGCCATGGACCAGACAATGGTGCCCAGGGCGAGCACGCCCAGCACCGCGCCGATCCACGCCACCGACGGATAGCCGAACCCGGCGCCGATCGCGATCCCGCCCAGCCACGGGCCGACGGTGATGCCGATATTGAACGAGGAGAAGTTCACCGCCGTGGCCAGGGTCGGCGCCGCGCCCGCCAGCGCGAACACTCGTGTGTTGAGGGCCGGATTGGTGGCGAATCCGAAGGCCCCCAGCAGGAATGCCAGCACAACGACCGAGACGGCGGAGGTCGCGGTGAGCGCCAGCGCCGCGGCGATGAGCGCGATGCCGAGCACGCCGGCGATCAACGTCCGATAGGGATGCGCGTCCGAGGTGCGCCCGCCGATCGTGATGCCGATCAGCGCGCCGATGCCGTAGATGGCCAGCACGATCGGAATCCAGCCCTCGGCCAGCCCCGTCGTCTCGATGAGCAGGGTGCCCAGGTAGGCGAAGATGACCAGTTGCGCGCCCGTGCTGAGCGCGGTCGTGCCGTAGGACAACCACAGTCGCGGGTTGCGCATGGTGCGCATCTCGCTGCGCAGGTCGGGCACCGTCGCGGGCCGCCCGCCCGGAATATTGGCCGCCACGCCCACCATGGACAGCGCCGAGAGGATGGCCACCGCCCAGAACGCGGCCCGCCAGCCCAGGTGCTGGCCGATCGCGGTGCCCGCGGGCAGGCCGATGATATTGGCGATGGTGAGCCCGCCCGCGACGATGCTCATGGCCTTGCCGCGCGCGTTCTCCGCCACCAGACTCAGCGCCGTGGTCGCGGCGACCGCCCAGAATCCGGCGTAGACGAAGGCGCCGATCACCCTGGTGCCGAACAGCACCCAGTAGCCGGGCGTCAGTGCGGCCACCACCTGCGCGGCGATGAACACGGCGAGGAAGGCCAGCAGCGCGGTGCGGCGCGGCCAGCGCAGCGTGATCACCGCCAGCACCGGCGCGCCGATCAGCATGCCGACCGCGAAGGCCGAAATCAGCAGTCCCGCTTGCGGAATGGAGACGCCCAGGTCGGCGGACAGCTCGGGAAGCAGGCCGGAAAGCATGATTTCCGACGTGCCCTGGGCGAAGATCGATAAGCCCAGGATGTAGACGGCGAACGGCATCGGTACCTCTCAGGTTTTGGACTGATCTGTTCAAAATAAGGGCGGCGGAAACGGCCCCGGGTCGGAAAGTCGTTGGGTTACAGGGCGTTCAGTGCCGTCTTCGCGATCGCGGCCAAGGTGTCGCGGGTGGCTCCACCGCGCGCCGACACCCGCATGCCGCCGATAATGGCGGTGACGAACTGCGCGAGTTCCCGTGCGTCCCTGGTCTTGTCGAAATCGCCGTCGCGCTGGCCGCTGCGAATGACCTCGGCGATGGCGTCCAAGCGGCGATCCTCGTCCGCGCTCAGTATCGCGGCGACCTCCGGATCGCGCGGCGCGAGCTCGACGAGGGAATTGACCACCAGGCAGCCCAGTGGATCGTCCTCGGGCGCGTCCACCGGCTGCCGGAGCAGGGCGCGAATCCGCTCGCGGGCCGGTGCGTCACCGTCCAGCAGCGCGAAGATGCTGTCGTTCTTGGTCGTCATGTAGTGCCGCAGTGCCCGCTCGAACAGCTCGTGCTTGCCGGCGAAGGTGTTGTAGATGCTGCTGCGGCCCAAACCGGTGGCCTCGCACAGCGCCTGGGTCGAGGTGCCCTCGTAACCGGTGGCCCAGAACGCGCGCATGGCGGCGTCCACCGCCCGGTCCTCGTCGAATCGCCTCGGTCGTGCCATGGGCTCACGCTAACACATTTTGGATAGATCAGTGCAAAACTGGTCTCGGCGGGCGAGCCGGTAGCGTGAACGCGTGTCGTACGGGTCGCCGCTGTTGTTGAGTTCGCTGAATCCGGCCGCTGTCGCCGCCGGGCTCGATATTCCGGACGCCGTCACCATCGAGGGCGTCACGCTGTCGCGCAGCGATCTGCTGGGCGCCGCCACCTCGGTCGCCGAGCGCGTGGCGCGGGCGCAGCGGGTGGCGGTGCTGGCCGAGCCGACCGTCACCACCGTGCTGGCGGTGGTCGGCTGCCTCATCGCGGGCGTCACCGTGGTGCCGGTGCCGCCGGACGCCGGGAGCGCGGAACTCGCGCACATCCTGAACGATTCGGGCGCGCAGGCCTGGCTGGGCAAGGCCCCGGAGGGCTCGACGCTGCCGGTGGTGCCGGTGCGCAAGCACGCGCGCTCCTGGCACGTCTATGCCGAACCCGATCCGGGCGCAACGGCTTTCATCCTCTACACCTCCGGCACCACGGGTGCGCCCAAGGGCGTGATGCTCAGCCGCCGCGCCATCGCCGCGGGGCTGGACGCCCTCGCCGGCGCCTGGCACTGGACGGCGAAAGACACGCTGGTGCACGGGCTTCCGCTGTTCCACGTCCACGGCCTCATCCTCGGCGTGCTGGGCCCGCTGCGCGTCGGCAGCCCGCTCGTCCACACCGGCAAGCCCACTCCGCAGGCGTATGCCGAGGCCCACGGCACCATGTACTTCGGCGTGCCCACCGTCTGGTCCCGCGTGGCCGAAGAACCGGATGCGGCACGGGAATTGGCCAAGGCGCGCATCCTCGTCTCCGGAAGCGCGCCGCTGCCGGTGCCGGTCTTCGAGCGGCTGCGCGAACTCACCGGCCAGGCCCCGCTCGAGCGCTACGGCATGAGCGAAACCATGATCACCATCTCGACCCGGCCCGATGGCGAACGCCGCCCCGGCTGGGTCGGCACCCCGGTCGCCGGTGTCGAGACCCGGCTGCGCGACGAGGCGGGCAATCCCGTTGCGCACGACGGGGAAAGCGTCGGCGGACTGCAGGTGCGCGGCCCCATGCTGTTCGACGGCTACCTGAACAAGCCCGAGGTCACCGCCGAGAACTTCACCGATGACGGCTGGTTCAAGACCGGCGACGTGGCGGTCATCGATGCCGAGGGCTTCCATCGCATCGTGGGCCGGGAATCGGTGGACCTCATCAAGTCCGGCGGCTACCGCATCGGCGCGGGCGAGATCGAGACCTCGCTGCTGGGTCATCCCGAGGTGGCCGAGACCGCGGTCATCGGTGTGCCCGACGCGGATCTGGGCCAGCGCATCGTCGCCTTCGTCGTATTGCGCGACGGCGCGGGCGATTCCATCGAACAGCGCCTGATCGATCATGTGGCGGGCGAGCTCTCGGTGCACAAGCGCCCGCGCGAGGTGCGCGTGGTGGCTGCCCTGCCGCGTAATGCCATGGGCAAGGTGCAGAAGAAACTGCTGCTCTGACCGGTGCGACTTGACCTCGAGTGCACTCGAGGTCCTACCGTCGCAGGCATGATCGCACGACTGACGCCCGCCCAGATCGACTACCTCGAGAGCCAGCTGCTCGGCCGCCTGGCCACCGTCCGCCCGGACGGCTCGCCGCAGAACAACCCGGTCGGCTTCCGGTACAACGCCCCGCTCGGCACCATCGACATCGGCGGCTACCGCATGGGCACCACCCAGAAGTTCCGCAATCTGGCCAAGGAGGAGCGGGTCTCCCTCGTCGTCGACGATGTGGTCTCGACCAGCCCGTGGACCGTGCGCTGCCTCGAAATCCGCGGCACCGCACAGGCCTTGAAGGACGTGGACCCCTACGCCGAGGGCATGTCCCGCGAACTCATCCGCCTCACCCCCGAGCGCGTCCTCGCCTTCGGCATTGAATAGCAAACCGCCCTCACCGAAGGGCGAGGGCGGTTTCCAGTGGGTCTCGATCAGTCGTTGGCGTGCAGGTCGGCGTTGAGCTCGATGCCGGTGCCCTTGTGCGCCACCACTTCCACCGCACCCGAGACCGAGTTGCGGCGGAACAGCAGGTTGGACTTGCCGCTCAGCTCGCCCGCCTTGATCACCGCGCCGTCCGGCAGGGTGACCTTGGTGCCCGCGGTGACATACAGGCCCGCCTCCACCACGCAGTCGTCGCCGAGCGAGATGCCGATGCCGGCATTGGCGCCCAGCAGGCAGCGCTCACCGAGCGAGATGACCTGCTTGCCGCCGCCGGACAGGGTGCCCATGATGGACGCGCCGCCGCCGATATCGGAGCCGTCGCCGACCACCACACCGGCCGAGATGCGGCCCTCCACCATGGAGTTGCCGAGCGTGCCGGCATTGAAGTTCACGAAGCCCTCGTGCATGACCGTGGTGCCCGAGGCCAGGTGCGCGCCCAGGCGCACGCGATCGGCGTCGGCGATGCGCACACCGGAGGGGACCACGTAGTCGACCATGCGCGGGAACTTGTCCACGCCGTACACGGTGACCGGGCCGCGGGCGCGCAGCCGCAGGCGGGTCAGCTCGAACTCCTCCAGCGAGCACGGGCCGAAGTTGGTCCACGCCACATTGGCCAGCAGCCCGAACACGCCGTCCAGGTTGGCGCCGTGCGGGCGGACCAGGCGGTGTGAGAGCAGCTGCAGGCGCAGATAGGCGTCATGGGTGTCGACCGGCGCGGCCGACAGATCCGCGATGGTGGTGCGCACCACGACCAGTTCGACGCGGCGCTCCTTGTCGGTGCCGGCCAGCTCGGCGAACTTGGCGTACTCGACATCCGAGGCATCCAGCCGCTGCGTGCCGGTCTCGGCGAAATCGCCCAGCTCCGGATACGGGTACCAGGTGTCGAGCACCGTCCCGTTCTCGGTGATGGTGGCGAGACCGACTGCTACTGCTCCCTGAGTGCTCACGTTCTCAGAGGTTACCGGGCGGCGGAATCCGAGTGGGTTCCTCCCTCGGCCGTCCACCCGATGCGCCCGCGAGGGGACTGACACCCTGCGCAAACGGCCACAGTTTTGTGCCATCGCAGGTGGGACGCTGAGAACGGAGATGGTTCCTCAATTAGGGTGGAATAGGTGACCATCGATCTGAGCGCCGATCCCATCGACCTTGCCGCCGCTCTGGTGGACATTCCCAGCGTGTCCAAGGACGAGGCGCTCATCGCCGACGTCGTGGAGCTGGCACTGCGCGAGCAGACCAGCGGGTTCGAGATCGCGCGGCACGGCAATACCGTGCTGGCCCGCACCAACCGCGGGCTGCCGACCCGGGTCATCCTGGCCGGGCATCTGGACACCGTGCCCATTGCCGACAACGTCCCCAGCCGCTTCGAGGTCGGGGCCGACGGCGAGCGCGAGCTGTGGGGCTGCGGCACCGTGGACATGAAATCCGGTGACGCGGTCTTCCTGCACCTGGCCGCCACGGTCGCCG
This sequence comes from Nocardia sp. NPDC127526, assembly GCF_042672265.1. NCBI lineage: Bacteria > Bacillati > Actinomycetota > Actinomycetes > Mycobacteriales > Nocardiaceae > Nocardia > Nocardia sp. NPDC127526. The sequence goes on from NZ_JBHXVO010000009.1 coordinate 168,476, forward strand.
ATCCGGTGCACGATCTGACGCTCATCTTCTACGACTGCGAGGAGATCGCCTCGGAGTTCAACGGCCTCGGGCGCATCGAACGCGAACTGCCCGAATGGCTGGACGGCGATCTGGCCGTGCTCGGCGAGCCCTCCGGTGGTTGGGTCGAGGCCGGCTGCCAGGGCACCCTGCGGGTGCGCCTCACCACGTCCGGCGTGCGCGCGCACAGTGCGCGAGCCTGGCTGGGCGACAATGCCATTCACCGGCTCGCGCCCATTCTGGAGCGGCTCGCCAATTACCGGGTGCGCGAGGTGGACATCGACGGCTGCGTGTACCGCGAGGGCCTGTCCGCGGTCCGCGTCTCCGGCGGCGTGGCGGGCAATGTGGTCCCGGATGCCGCCGAGGTGGACGTGAACTTCCGCTTCGCCCCCGACCGCACCCTCGAGCAGGCCACCGAGCATGTCCGCGAGGTCTTCGCCGGGCTGGAGCTGGGCTTCGAGCGCACCGACGGCGCACCGGGCGCGCTGCCCGGCCTGTCGGCTCCGGCCGCCAAGGATCTGATCGAGATCGTGCACGCGCACGGCAGCGGCGGCGTGCGCGCCAAGTACGGCTGGACCGATGTCTCCCGGTTCGCCGCGCGCGGCATTCCGGCCATCAACTTCGGCCCGGGCGACCCCAATCTCGCCCACAAGCGCGACGAGCACCTGCCGGTCCGGCAGATCACCCAGGTCACGTCCATGCTGCGCAGCTATCTGACGGGCGACAAGAACTGATCGATTCGGCACGTTCTCCTGGACGCAACCGGGCACGGGTAGGTTGTCTGCATGTCTGCTGAGGCTGAATTTCCCAGCGCGGGTACCTCGAAATCGCCACGCTTCCGCGGCCCGATAATGCTGCGGCGGGATCGGAAGAAGAACATCGGGACCACCGATCAGCATCTGCTCGATTCGCGGGACACCGCCGACTGGGTGCACACCGATCCGTGGCGGGTGCTGCGCATTCAGGCCGAATTCGTCGAGGGCTTCGGCGCTTTGGCGGAGGTGCCGCGCGCGGTGGCGGTCTTCGGCTCGGCGCGCACCACGCCGGAGCATCCGGAGTACCAGGCGGGCATGGCCATCGGCGGCGCACTGGCGCGCGCCGGATTCGCTGTCATCACCGGCGGCGGCCCGGGCGCCATGGAGGCCGCCAATCGCGGCGCCTCGGAGGCGGGCGGCTATTCGATCGGCCTGGGCATCGAGCTGCCGTTCGAACAGCACCTCAACGAATGGGTCGACCTGGGCATCAACTTCCGGTACTTCTTCGCCCGCAAGACCATGTTCGTCAAGTACTCCGAGGCATTCATCTGCCTCCCGGGCGGATTCGGCACCCTCGACGAGCTGTTCGAGGCGCTGACGCTGGTGCAGACGCGCAAGATCACCCGCTTCCCGATCATCCTGTTCGGCACCAAATACTGGGCGGGCCTGGTGGATTGGCTGCGCGATTCGCTGCTCGGCTCCGCCAAGATCGCACCCGGTGACATGAGCCTGCTGCATGTCACCGACAGCGTGGACGAAGTCGTGCAGATCGTGCTGCAGGCCGCGCAGGCGCGCGCCGAGATGCAGGACGCCCAAGCGGTGGAGGACGAGTGGTGAGCGATCCCTATTCGGTGTGCGTGTACTGCTCGGCCAGCACCGCCGATCCGGCGGCGCTGGCGCTGGCCGAGCAGGTCGGTACCGAAATCGGCCGTCGCGGTTGGCAATTGGTCTCCGGCGGCGGCTGCGTGTCCATGATGGGCGCGGTGGCCACGGCGGCGCGGGCGGCGGGCGCGGCCACCGTCGGCGTCATCCCGAAGAAGCTGGTGCATCTGGAGGTCGCCGACACCGACGCCGACGAGCTGATCGTCACCGACACCATGCGCGAGCGCAAGCAGGTCATGGACGATCGCGCCGATGCCTTCCTCACCCTGCCCGGCGGGGTCGGCACCCTCGAGGAATTCTTCGAAACCTGGACCGGGGCCTATCTGGGCGTGCACGACAAGCCGGTGGTGGTGCTCGATCCCGAGGGGCACTATCGCGGCCTGTTCGACTGGATCGACGGCTTGCGCACCACCGGCTATCTGGGGCGCGAGGCGCGCGCCAAGGTCATCGTGACCGCCGAGTTCGACGAGGCGTTCGCCGCGCTCTATCCGGAGCCCTGAACCGCGCCGCTTGACCGATCGCGCCATCCCGTGACGGCGCGTGCCGATTTCAAGCGAAACTAACTAGTTTCACTCGACAATCCGGACATCATCGACAAGTGTGGCGAACAAGCACGACCCGGTGAGGAGCACGACGCAGTGAATACCGAAGCCCATACGACAGTGAGCCTGGCGCATCTGGCCCGCAGCCTGCCCGGCATGGCCGCAGAGCTGCCGGGCATGCTCCGCAATGCGGTGCACATGCTGGTGAAATCCGGCGACAAGGCTTCCATCGGGCTGTACTTCCAGCGTGCCGCCGCCAAGCATCCGGACCGGCCCTTCCTGCGCTTCGAAGGCCGCGAATACTCCTGGGGCGAAGCCAATTCCATGGTCAACCGGTACGCGAACGTGCTCGCCGAGCACGGGGTGAAACGCGGCGACGTGGTCGGCATCCTCATGGTCAACCGGCCCGAGGCGCTGCTGACCGTGCTGGCCGCGGTGAAACTCGGCGCCACCGCCGGGCTGCTCAACCACAATCAGCGGGATACCGTGCTGCAGCACAGTTTCGGGCTGCTGGACTCGGTGGTCGACGTGATCGGCGAAGAATGCGCCGACGCCCTGGAAACCCTCACCGAACCCCGCCCCAACCTGCTGTGGTCGGCCGATATGGAAGCGGCGGCCCGGACCGCCGATGCGGGCAATCCCGCTGTGACCGAACAGATCACCGCCGGCGAGCGCGCGTATCTGATCTTCACCTCCGGCACCACCGGCCTGCCGAAGGCCAGCGTCATGACCCACCTGCGCTGGATCAAGGCCATGGCCGGTCTGGGCGGCCTCGGCGTGCGGTTGCGCGGCGACGACACCCTCTACTGCTGCCTGCCGCTCTATCACAACAACGCGCTCACCATCGCGCTGGCCTCGGTGGTCGCCGGCGGCTCGACTTTCGCACTGGGAGCCAAGTTCTCGGCCTCCCGCTTCTGGGACGACGCCATCGCCAACCGCGCCACCGCCTTCGTCTACATCGGCGAACTGTGCCGCTATCTGATCAACCAGCCGCCCAAGCGCACCGACCGGCTGCACACCGTGCGCCTGGCGGTCGGCAACGGCCTGCGCCCGGAACTGTGGGATGAATTCCGGAAGCGCTTCGGAATCAAGCGGATTGTCGAGTTCTACGGCGCCAGTGAGGGAAACGTGGCCTTCATCAATGCCTTCAGCATCGACAAGACCGCCGGCTTCACCGTGCTGCCGTACGCCGTCGTCGAATACGACGACGCCACCGGCAAGGCCCAGCGCGGCCCCGACGGCAAACTCCACCGGGTCCGCCCCGGCGGCGTCGGCCTGCTGCTGTCCAAGGTCACCACCCGCTCGCCCTTCGACGGCTACACCGACAAGTCCGCCACCGAGGCCAAACTCGTCCGCGACGGCTTCGAACAGGGCGACTGCTGGTTCGACACCGGCGATCTGGTCCGCAATCAGGGCTGGGGCCACATCGCCTTCGTGGACCGCCTCGGCGACACCTTCCGCTGGAAGGGCGAGAACGTCGCCACCACCGAGGTGGAAGGCGCCTTCGACGGCGTCGACGCCATCACCCAGGCCGTCGTCTACGGCGTGGACATCCCCGGCGCCGACGGCAAGGCCGGCATGGCGGCCGTAACCCTGCGCGAGGACACCACTTTCGACGGCCAAGCCACCGCGAAGGCCCTCTACGACCGCCTCCCCGCCTACGCCGTCCCCCTCTTCATCCGCGTCGTCGCCGAACTCGAGCAGACCTCGACCTTCAAGAGCCGCAAGGTGGAACTCCGCAAACAAGGCTTCGCTCCTGACAGCGAGAGCGCCCTCTACGCCTTGTCCGGCCGCGCCGAAGGCTACGTCCCGTTCTATGACGACTTTCCGGCCGAGGTAGCGGCGGGCCGAGCACCTCGCCCCTGAGCGCACACCCCCTTTGTCATTCCGGCATGCTTTTGGCCGGAATCCAGCTGCGCCGTCGGGGCGGATCCCGGCCAAGAGCACGCCGGGATGACGAGGGGCTTGACTCTCCCGTGAGGGGAGAGCCGAGGCTCTTCCCATGACGACCATCCGCAAGGAATTCACCCTCGACGCCGATCCGGACAAGGTCTGGGAGGTGGTGCGCGATATCGGCGAGGTCCATCGCCGCCTCGTCCCGGGTGTGCTGACCGATGCCTACCTGGACGGTGATGGCCGGGTGGTGACCTTCGCCAATGGCATGGTCGCCCGGGAACGGGTGGTCAGCCTGGACGAGGAGACCCGGCGCTTCGCCTACTCGGTCTACGACGGCTTGCCCGGAGCCATCCACCACAACGCGTCCATGGAGGTTCTGCCCGACGGCGCGGGCGGCACCCGGTTCGTCTGGATCACCGATGTTCTCCCTGATGAGCTGGGCCCGCGCGTGGCCGAGCTGATGGAATTGGGCGCGCAGACCATGCGCCGGACGCTCGGCCCGGCCACTGCGGACCAGTGAGTCGGATATGAGAAGGTGACGACTGGTTTCGTGAGGGCCGGGTAACTCACCGGGTACGTCCAAAATCGGGTCGGCTCTCAACCGCCGGCACGCGTACTGGACGGTCGGTGGTTCTCAGCTGGGCGCTAGAGTCCCGGGGAGGCGGGGGAGCTACAGTCGAGATCATGTGTGCGCCGTTGCCGACATTGTGCGGGAAGCCGGTGGCGACGGATCGGGCGCTGGTGATGGCGATCGTGAACCGGACGCCGGACTCGTTCTATGACAAAGGTGCGACCTTCACCGATGCGGCCGCCATGGCCGCCGTCGCCCGGGCCGTGGCCGAGGGTGCGGATCTGGTCGATATCGGCGGGGTGAAGGCGGGGCCGGGCAGTGATGTGGACGCCGCCGAGGAGGCGCGGCGGGTGGTGCCGTTCGTGGCGGCCATCCGGGAGCGGTTTCCCGAGCTACTGATCAGCATCGACACCTGGCGGGCCGGGGTGGCCCGCGCGGCGGTGGCCGAGGGCGCGGATCTGATCAATGACACCTGGGCGGGCGCGGACCCGGAGCTGGTCGGGGTGGCGGCCGAATTGGGCGTGGGCATCGTGTGCAGCCACACCGGCGGCGCGGTTCCGCGCACCCGTCCGCATCGGGTGCGCTATGTCGATGTGGTCGCCGAGGTGACCGAGACGGTGGTGGCGGCGGCGGAGAGCGCGGCGGCGGCCGGGGTGGCAAAAGATTCGATCCTGATCGATCCGACGCACGATTTTGGCAAGAACACCTACCACGGGCTCGAATTGTTGCGTGCGATAGACGTTCTTGTGAAAACCGGATGGCCCGTCTTGATGGCGCTGAGCAATAAGGATTTCATCGGAGAGACTCTTGGTGTCGAGCTGTCCGAGCGATTGGAGGGCACATTGGCAGCGACCGCTTGGTCTGCCGCTGCGGGCGCCCGCGTTTTCCGAGTGCACGAGGTAGCCGCCACGCGTCGGGTGGTCGACATGATCGCCGCCATCCAGGGCTTGCGCCCTCCCGCACGAACATTGCGAGGTCTGGCATGACCGATTGGGTGAATTCCAATAGCTGGGACCGTCCGGACTGGACGGTCGAAGAACTCGTTTCCGCCAAGGGCGACCGCACGGTCTCCGTCGTCCTGCCCGCCCTGAACGAAGAGGCCACCGTGGCCGCCGTGGTGGCGAGCATCCGCCCGCTGCTCGGCACCCTGGTCGACGAACTGGTGGTGCTGGATTCCGGCTCCACCGACGCCACCGCCGAGCGCGCCCACGCCGCCGGAGCCCGCGTGGTGACCCGCGAACAGGCCGTGCCCGAACTCGAGCCCGTCCCGGGCAAGGGCGAGGTGCTGTGGCGGTCGCTGGCCGTCACCAGCGGCGATCTGGTGGCCTTCGTCGATTCCGATCTCATCGATCCCGATCCGATGTTCGTCCCCAAACTGCTCGGCCCGCTGCTCACGGTCGACGGCATGCACCTGGTGAAGGCGTACTACCGCCGCCCGCTGCGCCAGGGCGCGACCATCGACGACAATGGCGGCGGCCGCGTCACCGAACTGGTGGCCCGCCCGCTGCTGGCGGCGCTGCGCCCGGAACTGTCGAAGGTGTTGCAGCCCTTGGGCGGCGAGTACGCGGGCACCCGCGAACTGCTCACCTCGGTGCCCTTCGCACCGGGTTACGGCGTCGAGATCGGCCTGCTCCTGGACACCCACGACATGCTGGGCCTGTCCGCCATCGGCCAGGTGAATCTCGGTGTGCGCCAGCACCGCAACCGCCCGCTGTCCGAACTGGGCGTCATGAGCCGCCAGATCCTGGGCACCGTGCTGGGCCGCGCGGGCGTCGCCGACTCCGGCGCCGCCCTGACCCAGTTCCCGCTCGTCGGGGGCGAATTCACCGCCCAGGCCACCGAGGTCTCGCTGGCCGACCGCCCGCCCATGAACACGTTGCGCCCCGAAGAGGCGGCCGCCTGACCCCTACCGGTCGTGCCGGTAGATGGGGGTGAGCAGATCGGCCTCGATGGGCTCACCGGTGGACCGGTCGTAGCGCACGCCCACCACCGCCGAGAACGGATGCGTGCTCGCCCGCTCGTGCAGGGTCGCCAGACGGGTGGCCAGCAGCCGGATGGCGCCCAGGGAGGCCGGCGGGTGCAGCCCGTCGATGACGAGCACCGTGCCCTTGCCGTCCGGCCGGGGCAGGCGCGCCAGATACGCGATGTCATAGGGTTCGGTGCCGCCGGGCCGGTAGACCCGGCGCGCGGCCCGGTCCTCGATACCGCGGCGCACCCGCCCGGCGCGGGCCACCGTGCGGCGCAGCCGGGGATCGGCGGCCACCAGATAGCGCAGGCTGGGGGACAGCTCCGGGCCGCCGAGCACGATGAGACCGTCGCGGTCCAGATCCAGCGGCCGCCCCGGCAGGAAGCGCTGCACGGTCGCGGTAAAGCCCAGTTCCCGTAGCAGTTCGACCAGCCGGTGCGGCGCCGCGGCATCCGGGGCGCCCACCAGCGCGATGGAGCGCGTGGTGCTGCGCACGTCCGGGGTGAGGATGGTCAGCGGGCCGTGCCCGAAGAACAAGCCCTCCGGCACCGGCCCCTGGGTGCTCACCTGATGGATCCGGGCCCGCGAAAGTCCAGCCGCCGCACCGATTCTGGCAAATGTCCAGCCCTCGGCGTGCAGTTCGCGAATGACGGCGCGGCGGATGCGCGTGAGTTCGTTGATGGTCTGCTGCGCTGCCGCCACGCCTTCGGTGGCGGCTTTCAGGCGTTCGACCTTGTCCTCGATCGCGAATACCCGGGCCACCTCATCGGCCGACATGTCCGCAGTCTAGATACCTGAACAGCCCGGGGTGTCTAGTCCGCTTGACGAAATACGGCTCAGGTGGCGTCCGGATCGACCGGCGGACGTTCGTTGCGTTCCAGCGGTTTCTGCTGTTTGGGCCTGCCATAGTCCTCGAAAGCGCTGCTCCCGGCGGTAATCGGTTTGTCGAAATTACCAGTCAGAAGTGAATCGTCGCCGTCCAGAAGATGTTTGGTCAGCATGGATTTTGGATTCATACTGCGCAGTTCGTTCAGCTGCTCGAGCGGTTTGCGGATCTCGTCGAATTCCGGACCCAGCTCCTGCTTCAGCTGCGAGGTGGCCCCCGTCGCGTAATCGCGGACCTGCTTGAGCGATTGCGTGGTCCAGCGCACGGCGCCGGGCAGCCGCTCCGGACCGAGAATGACGAGGGCGGCGACCAACAGGATCAACAGCTCGCCCCAGCTGATATTGCTGAACACGGAACCAGGCTACCTGTGCCCGGTTCCGGAGGTTTGCCCACCGTGCGTGCGCTGAACCACTTCTCGGGGACCTACTCTTCGTCGGATTGCAGCGTTACCGGCACGTCGACCTCACGGCCGTCGCGAATCAACCGGACGTTCACCGTCTGGCCGATCTCGTGCGCCTGCACGGCCACCGTCAGCTCCTCCGGGCCGGAGACATCGCGATCGCCGACCTTCACGATCACATCGCCCTCCACGATGCCCGCCCGGGCGGCCGCGGATTCGGGCTGCACATCGGCGACGGCCGCACCGCTCATCACATCATTGGCGACGATCTTGGTCTTGGCGCTCACGCCCAGCTTCGGATGCGCCACCTTGCCGTCGCGAATGAGCGCCTGCGAAATCTTCTTCACGTGATCGACCGGAATGGCGAAGCCCAGGCCCACCGAACCGCCGCTCTCGGTCTTGATGGCGGTATTGATGCCGACCAGCCGGCCTTCCATATCCACCAGTGCGCCACCGGAGTTGCCGTGATTGATGGCGGCATCGGTCTGCACGGCGTCGAGCACCGCATTGGTGTCGGTGCCCTCGCCGCCCACCTTCACCGGCCGGTGCAGCGCCGACACGATGCCGGAGGTGACGGTCTTCTCCAGGCCCAGCGGCGAGCCGATGGCCAGCACGTCATCGCCGACCTGCACGTCCTGTGAGCTGCCCAGCTGGATGACCGACAGGTTCTTCACGTCCACCTTGAGCACGGCCAGATCGGATTTGGTGTCGCGGCCGACGATCCGGGTCGGCACCCGGGTGCCGTCGGAGAACACCACCTGCAGCTGCGCCTTGCCGCTCTTGTCATTGGCGGCCAGCGAGATCACGTGATTATTGGTGACGATGTAGCCCGCCCCGTCGATCACCACGCCCGAGCCCGAGGAGCCGGTATCGCCGACCCAGGCCCGCACGGTCACCATGGCCGGCATGACCGCGTCGACCACCTTGGTGATCTGGCCGTGCGGCTCATCCGACCCGCCCGCGGTCTGCAACTCCACCTTGCGGGAGGTGAGCGCGGAGGCGTTCTCCCCGGTGAACGTGCCCACCAGGCCGCCCACCAGGCCGATGACCAAGGCGATGGCGGCCAGGATGGCGAGCGCCTTCGGCGACACCTTGCCGCCGAAGAGCACCTCGCGTGCGGTCAGCTGCCGGCCCGGGGCCAGCGGCTCCGGCCGCGGCGCCGCGACGGCGGGGGAGCCCAGCCGGGCGGCGGAATCGGGATCGCGCCACGGATCGGCGGGCGCGGCGGGCGCGGCGTCCTCGGACTTGGCATCCGGATCGCGCTGCAGAATCTCGGTGGAACCCGCGGGCCGCCCGAACGCCTCGGCCAAAACCGCGTCGGGAGGCCGATTCTGGACCTCGGGGGCGTCCTCGGGCTTGCTGAGTGTGGCGCCGGCGGCGCGTGGCGCGAATGAGCCGTTCTGGCCATTCGGGCGGCGGAAGGCGCGCGCGGTATGCGTGTCGACATGCGGCCGATAAACCGGCCGCGGCCCCAGTACCGGTGCGTCCGACGGCCGCAGGTTCCCCCGATCGGCCGCCGAATCGGAGGCCTGCGCGGTGCGCGGCAGGTTGTTGTCCGCGGGCCCCTCACCCGGAACCGGGCCCGTGTGCTGCGATTCGGTGGTCACGCGTTGAACTCTACTTGCGCCACCACGAGGTCCACCGCCTGCTGTCGAACGAATCTTGGCGCAGCCCGAAGGAACTCGCGCCGCGCGCGGGCATGCCCTCGCGCTCGGCGGGCAGCGAATGCCCGGCGCCCGGCAGCTCGGACAGCGGGATCCGGCTCAGGGTGTCGTGCAGCCGCAGCGGCGCGGTGATCTGATCATTGGACTGCCGCAGCGCGATGCGGGCCTGCTGCTGGGCTTCGACCTCCGCCGCGCATTCCAGGCAGACGGAGAGATGATCGGCGGCGCGCAGATACGCGTTCATCCGCAATTCGCCGTCCACATAGGCGGCGATGGCCTCGCTGGCCAGATGCTCGGTCGGGGCGAAACGAGGTGGACGACGCGGCGTTCTGTCCTCGCCACTCATACGGTGCACACCCTTCCGGACGATTCGAGCTGCATCGGGTGGGACCGATGCGCGGGCTCACGCCCGCGCCGTCACCCGACCTTTTCGGCGGCGGCAGAGCGCCGCTCCACCCCATTATGCTCGAGGTGCTCGCGCAGTGCCTGACGTCCACGGTGGATGCGGCTGCGCACGGTGCCCAGTTTCACGCCGAGGGTGGCGCCGATCTCCTCGTAGGACAGACCCTCGATGTCACAGAGCACCACCGCGGCGCGGAATTCCGGCGCCAGCGAATCCAGGGCAGCCTGCAGATCGGGGTCCAGATTGGCGTCGTGGTAGGCCTGCTCCGGATTCGGGCCCTCCGAGGGCACCCGGTCGTAGTCCTCCGGCAGCGCCTCCATGCGAATGCGGTTGCGGCGGCGCACCATATCCAGGAACAGATTCGTGGTGATGCGGTGCAGCCAGCCCTCGAAGGTGCCGGGCTGATAGTTCGACAGCGACCGGAACACCCGGATGAAGGTCTCCTGCGTCAGATCCTCGGCGTCCTGCGGATCGCCGGTCAGACGGTAGGCCAGCCGGTACACGCGGTCGGCGTGCTCCCGGACCAGTTCGTCCCAGGTGGGCATGACCGTACGGTCACCGGTGGCATCGAAAGCCGCGGTCCCGGTCAGGGGACCAGCGTCGAGATCGCCGTCCAGCGTGGTGTCGCTGTCGAGCGAAAGATCCTGCGTGGGCAGGATGGCGGGTTCACGCGCCGCGTCGACCATGTGGATGGTGTTACCTCCTACTCGGGACCGTGGTCCCAGTTGCCCGATACAACCGACCTGGTGGGTCTCGTTGTTCCCGGTAACCGGACCGCCGGTCGCTGGCCTGGCGTAGCGCTTACTCTTCCCGGTCCTGATGTGGCCGCCGTATGTGGAGGCTGAGCGACACCTGAGAAAAATCGCCACACCGGCCGGTCGCCGCCGCCCCTTACCGCCTTATCGCCATTAGCCTCTAATCCGTGAGTCAAACCCCTGCGGCATCGAACCTGCAGCGCAACCTCGCTTATGTGGAGGAATCCGTCGCCGAGGACGAGATCCTCGTCGCCGCGCGTGAGCGCGCTCTCGAACTCGGCGCCGCGCCCGTCCCGCCCGCGGTCGGGGCCCTGCTGAGCATGTACGCGCAGCTGCTGGGCGCGCGGGCGGTGGTGGAGGTGGGCACCGGGGCCGGCGTGAGCGGGCTGTGGCTGCTGGACGGCATGCGCGAGGACGGCACCCTCACCACCATCGACTCCGAACCCGAGCACCAGCGGGCGGCGCGGGAGGCGTTCCGGTCCGCGGAGATCGCGCCGGCGCGGACCCGGCTCATCAATGGGCGGGCCCTGGATGTGTTGCCGCGCTTGGCCGATGGGGCCTACGACCTGGTCTTCATCGATGCCGCGCCGCTGGAGCATCCGCAGTATGTCGCACAGGCCGTGCGGCTGCTGCGCGAGGGCGGGGCCATCCTGCTGCACAATGCCCTGCTCGGCGGGCGGGTGCCCGATCCGGCGCAGCGCGATCCGCAGACCCAGGCGGTGCGGGCGGCGACCCGGGCCATTGCGGAGGACCCGCAATTGACCAGCGTGCTGATTCCGGTGGGTGACGGGCTGCTCTGCGCGTCGCGCGGCTGAGTCCCGTTCTGTTCGGCTGACCTGGGCTAACGCCCGGTTTCGCGCATTTACGGAACATTTACGCCCCGAGGTCTTGCCCGTCGATTGAACGAGTGTTTAATGTACTGAACATGCGTTCAGCCGACGATCTGACGACCCGGGCACGCATCCGCGACGCGGCCATCACCGTCTTCGGGGAGCAGGGCTTCGGGGTGGGCGTCCGCGCCATCGCCGCCGCGGCGGGAGTCTCGCCCGGGCTGGTCATCCATCACTTCGGATCCAAGGACGGGCTGCGCGAGGCTTGTGACGACCACGTCCGGGAGGTGGTGCGGACCGCGAAGATGCAGGCGATGGAGAAGTCGTCATCGACCAGTTCGATCATGCAGCAACTGGCCGAGATCGAGGACTTCGCGCCGTATATCGCCTATCTGGTGCGCAGCTTTCAGCACGGCGGCGGTCTGATGCTGAGCTTTTTCGAGCACATGGTCGAAGACGCCGAGTCCTATCTCAGCGCCGGGATCGCCGCCGGAACCGTGCGCAGACCCAAGGACCTGCAGGCCACGGTGCGCTACCTGGCCACCCAGAACGGCGGCGGCATGATGCTGTTCCTGCAGCTCTACCAGGCCCGGCACGAAGGGCCGGTGGATTTCCGGAAAGCATTGCGCGAGTACGCCGATCAGATGATGCTGCCGGCGCTCGAGCTTTTCACGCACGGTCTGTGGACCGATGCGTCCCTACTCGAAGCCCTCGAACGACAACAGCGGCAATAGCGCGCTGTTTCCACAAAATATCGTTTCCCACAAGGAGATTCGATGAACGTTCCTGCCAACCCCGCGATCACCGTCCGTGATCTGCACAAGCATTTCGGGCAGGTGCGAGCTCTGGACGGCCTGGATCTCCAGGTCGCCGAGGGCGAGGTGCACGGCTTTCTGGGCCCCAACGGGGCCGGGAAGTCCACCACCATCCGCATCCTGCTCGGCATTCTCGCCCGCACTTCCGGGGAAGCCGAGGTGTTCGGGCGGGATCCGTGGACCGATGCGGTCGCGCTCCATCACGACATCGCTTATGTCCCGGGCGATGTCACCCTGTGGCCCTCGCTGTCCGGCGGCGAGACCATCGACCTGCTCGGGCGCATGCGCGGCGGCATCGACTCCGGGCGCCGGGCCGAGCTGATCGAGCGCTTCGAACTCGATCCGAAGAAGAAGGCCCGCACCTACTCCAAGGGCAACCGGCAGAAAGTCGCTCTGGTTTCGGCCTTCTCGTCCAATGCCCGGCTGCTCATGCTGGACGAGCCCACCTCCGGGCTGGATCCGCTCATGGAGCAGGTGTTCAACGAATGCGTGGCCGAGGCGGCGGCGCGCGGCTGCACCGTGCTGCTGTCCAGCCACATCCTCTCCGAGGTCGAGAAGCTGTGCCAGCGGGTGACCATCATCCGGGCCGGCAAGACCGTGGAATCGGGCACGCTGAAGCAGCTGCGGCATCTGAGCCGCACCTCCATTACCGCCGAATTGACCGGGGACCCGGGCGATCTCACCCGAATTCCCGGCGTGGCGGACCTCAGCATCGAAGACCACACGCTGCACTGCCAGGTGGACAGCGAGCACCTCGGGGAGCTCATCCGGGTACTCGGCGATGCCGGCGTGCGCAGCCTGATCAGCCAGCCGCCGACGCTGGAAGAGCTGTTCCTGCGGCACTACTCGCTCAATGGCGACGATGACGTGCGGTCCGAGCCCGCGCCGGAGCGGGCGGCGGCCGAAACGCGGAAGGTCGCGAAATGACCACCATCGCCGCACCCCGTCCACTCGAAACATCGTTACGCTCAACCGATTTCACCGGCACCGGGCAGCTGCTGCGGCTGTATCTGCGGCGGGACCGGATCGTCATGCCGCTGTGGGTGCTGCTGCTGTCGCTGCCGCTGGGCAGCGTGTACGTCGGCAGCATCGAATCGGTCTACCCGAACGAGGCCGACCGGGCGAGCTTCGCGGAATCCATTCTCGCCAGCCCGGCCCAGCTGGCCATGTACGGCCCGCTCTACAACACCAGTATCGGCGCGACCGGTATCTGGAAGGCGGGCATGTTCTACACGCTCATCGCCGTCGCCACCATCCTGACGGTCATCCGGCACACCCGGGCCGAAGAGGAGACCGGGCGCGGGGAACTGGTGGCGGCCACCCGGATCGGGCGCTTCGCCGGGCTCACCGCGGCGCTCGTCATGGGCCTGGGCGGGGCGCTGGCCACCGGGCTGCTCGGCACCCTGAGCCTGTTCGCCACCGATGTGCCCAAGTCCGGCTCGCTGGCCTTCGGGCTGGCGCTGGCCGGATCCGGCGCGGTCTTCGCCGCCGTGGCGGCCGTCGCCGCGCAGGTGTCGACCAGCGCCCGCACGGCGCGCGGCATTGCCTTCGCGGTGCTGGCCGCCACCTACACGCTGCGGGCCATCGGCGACGCCAAATCCGGCGCCGGACCGACCAGCGCGCTCACCTGGCTGTCGCCGCAGGGCTGGTCGCTGCAGGTAAGGCCCTATGCCGGTGATCATTTCGCGGTACTGCTGCTGCACCTGATCGCCGTGCTGGTGCTGATCGCCGTCGCCTACGCGCTGCTGGCCAATCGCGATCTGGGCGGCGGGCTGATCGCCGAGCGCCCCGGCGCGCCCACCGCCGGACCCGCGCTGTCGGGCCCGTTCGGGCTGGCGTGGCGATTGCAGCGCGGCACGCTGGCGGCGTGGACCGTCGGACTCGGGCTCTACGGCCTGGTCTTCGGCAGTGTCGTGCACGGCATCAGCGACGAACTCGGCAACAGCGACACCATGCGCGATCTCATCACCCGCATGGGCGGCTCGCAGTCGCTGGAGAATTCGATGATCACCTACGGCTTCACCATGCTGGGCGTGGCCGCCACCGCCTACGCCGTCTCGGCGGCGCTGCGCCTGTTCGGCGAGGAGAGCACCCAGCACGCCGAATCGGTGCTCACCGTCGCGGTATCCAGAATCCGCTGGGCCGCATCGCATCTGGTGTTCGCGCTGCTGGGCCCGGTGGTGGCGCTGACCGTCGCCGCGACCATCGGCGGGCTGGTGTACGGCCGGGCCGCCGGGGACGTGGGCGGCAAGCTCGGCGACGTGCTGGGCGCGGCCCTGGTGCAGGTGCCGGCCATCTGGTTCTTCGTGGGCATCACGGTGCTGCTGTTCGGCCTCCTCCCGCGCTGGACGCCGGTCGCCTGGGGCGTGTACGTGACGGCCATCGCGATCTTCCTGCTCGGAGCCATCTCCGGAGCGCCGCAGTGGTTCCGCGATCTGGATCCGTTCGAGCACGCACCGAAGCTGCCGGGCGCCGAGTTCACCGCCACGCCGCTGGTGATCCTGCTGCTCATCGACGCGGCGCTGATCATGGTGGGCCTCATCGGCTTCCGCCGCCGCGACCTGCGTTGATTCATTCGGCACGCAGGCTGGGCCGTGATCCGGGCAACCGAGTCACGGCCCCTTCACTTTTCGGGTGACGACTGTGGCGGGGGAACGGTCGTGGGGCGGCTGATGACCAAGGGGCGCAATTGGTTTCGATCCGGCGCCAGGGCAGCGCAAAGGCAGGGCCGAGGGCTGGATTCGGATGGGGGAGGGGTGGTAGACGAATGAGAGAGGTTCGATTCGGAGGAGGTGGGGGATGCATTACGAGGGTCTGGTACTGGGCGCGCATCTGCCGGCGGGATGGCTGTGGCCGGCGTTGATCTTGATGGGCCTCATACTCTTCGGGGCGCTCGCGGTCCTGCTGCTGGTCAGCGGTGCGCGGTTCGACGATATGTCGCACGTCGTACCGGCCACGCCCGGTCCGTGTGCGCCGTTCTGCTACACCGACACCACGCCCGCGCCCGGCTATCGCTGAACGACCCTCCGGTGCGGGAGGTTTCCACCCCGGCGGGACGGATACTCCAAGGGAACGGTTCGGCGATCGAGGTTTTCATGAGTCAGCGTGTTCCCGCCGTGGTGGGTCTGTACTTCCACGAATCCGGGCAGTGGCGGCGGATCGCCGAATTCCGGCTGGCCGCAGACGGTCACGTCACCTTCCGGGCGGTGGATCCGGTGGAAGGCTTGGTCGCGCGGGTCTGGTATCACCAGGGCGTCGGCATAATCGGCGAGGAGCGCACGGTTCTGCCCGCCGACGGCGCGGAATTCCTGCGGGCGCTGTTGCAGCCGTTCGGATTCCGCGACTACCGCTTCCGGGACGACAGCACACCCGGCGGCGCCGGACGGCGATTCGCGCACGGCAGCGCCGGGCATGCGGGAAATACGCTGACGCACAACGGTCACGAGCGGTCACATCACGACCGGGTGCACCGCGACCACGACGGGGCGCACCGCGACGGTGACAACGCCCGGCCCGCCGCCTGGCGGTATCTGGACGGCGACACCGTCCACTTCTGATCTGTAGGCGTCTGACCTACAGGCTGTTGGCCAGCAGGGCGTACTGCGCCGCCGCCATGGTGCGGACCTCCGATTCGGTCTCGGCGTTCACCACGCCCACATAGCGCTTGTAGACGACGTAGCAGCGATAGTCCCCGGACTTGCGCTTCACACATTTGGCGCCCGGCACCTTGTCGGGAGCGGCGCCATTGTCGGTGGTCTCGCCCAGGCTGGCGATGAGCCCCGACGCCAGCTCCGCGCTCGCTGCGGCATCCCGGGCGCGGAACAGGAAGTTGTCGTCCACGCTCGCCATGGCGTCCATGCCGGTGTCCTGCACCAGCCGGGTGCGCAGATTCTGATCACCGGCGGGATGGATGAGCATGTTCGCGCCGAACACCGCGAACACATCCGGATCGGGCGTGTGCTTGTCGCGATCGGAGGTCAGCACCCGGGCCAGCATGCCGCCCGGATCCACCGGCAGCGCGTCGATGGCGTTCTCGGGCGTGGCCTGGAAGGCGTCCACGGCGGCCACCTCGGCATCGAGGGTCTTCTTCACCCACGCCAGCAGATCGGCCTCCTGCGCCTGCGGGCGCATGAGGAATACCGAGATCACGAATTCCTTGCGCGCCATGGACACTCCGATATTGGCCACGCCCGGCCGCCAGTGGATGAAGGCGTCCGGATACTCCGGCAGCGTCAGCTTGCGGTTCTGCTCGAGCGCCACATTGAAGTCGGCGTCGGCGATCTCGCGGGCGGCCAGCTTGGCATTGTCCGTGGACGGGAAGCGCAGCAGCCGCAGCGTGACCGCGGTGCTGGTCGGGTCCACGGTGTCGTCGGCCTTGTCCGGCTTGTCCGAGCCACTGGCGGCGAAACCGGCGAGGAATCCGCGGTTCTCCAGAATCGGCCGGGCCGAGGAGGACAGATTGCTGACGCCGATCACATCCTGCACGTCCTTCAGCACCAGGCCGCCGCGGCCGTGGCTCAGGCTCTGATCGATGCGCGCCGTCGGCACCACGGCCTCGGCCATGCGCATGCCCTCCAGCAGCGCGGCCTTGTCGCCGGCGGGCTGGTCGTAGCTGTAGCGGTTGACCGGATAACTGCCCGCATCCAGTGTGCGGACATCGATCTCACCGGCGACCGGCGTGCCCTCGGTCCCGCAACCGGCCAGTACGGCGGTCAGGGCGAGGCAGGTCGCGGTGGTGATCAGGCGTACGGCGCGGTTCATGGTGTTCCCTCCCGCACTGCTCAGCAGCGGCGCTCCATCCCGATTTTCGCCAGCGGGACGGGGAACTGTCCACCGTTCAGACCCAGATGCCCTTGCCGACGGTGACCACGCCGCCATTGCTGACCGCGAAACGATCCCGGTCGCGGTCCAGATCGACGCCGATGATCTCGCCCTCGGTGATCACCACGTTCTTGTCCAGGATCGCGTGCCGCACCACCGCGCCGCGGCCGATGCGCACCCCGGGCATGAGCACACTGCCCTCGACGGTCGCGCCATCGTCGACCAGCACATTCGAGAACAGCACCGAATTGCGCACGGTCGCCGCCGACAGAATGCTGCCCGCGCCCACGATCGATTCCTGCGCCAGGCCGCCGCGGCCGAACTTGGCGGGCGGGAGGTTCTCCGCCGCACCGCGAATCGGCCAGTGCTTGTTGTACAGATCGAAGACCGGGTCCACCGACACCAGATCCATGTGCGCCTCGTAGAAGGCGTCCAGGGTGCCGACATCGCGCCAGTAGCCGCGGCTGCGGTCGGTGGTGCCGGGCACCTCGTTGGCGCCGAAGTCGTAGACGGCCGCCTTGCCCTCGCGCACCAGGCTCGGAATGATGTCCCCGCCCATATCGTGGTCGGAGTCATTGTCCTCGGCATCGGCGCGAATGGCGTCCACCAGCACCTTGGTGGTGAACACGTAATTGCCCATGGAGGCGAAGGTGACATTCGGATCGTCGGGGGTGCCGGGCGGATGCACCGGCTTCTCCAGAAAGCTGACGATGCGGCCGGATTCATCGGAATCGATACAGCCGAAGGCGCTGGCCTCGCTGCGCGGCACCCGGATGCCCGCCACCGTCACGCCCGCACCGGAATCGATGTGCGCGGTGACCATCTGCTCCGGATCCATCCGGTACACGTGGTCCGCGCCGAAGACCACGATGTACTCCGGGTCCTCGTCGTAGATCAGGTTCAGCGACTGCATGATGGCGTCCGCGCTGCCGGTGTACCAGCGCGGGCCCAGCCGCTGCTGCGCCGGCACCGGGGTGATGTACTCGCCGCCGAACCCGGACAGCCGCCAGGTCTGGGAGATGTGCCGGTCCAGGGAATGCGACTTGTACTGGGTCAGCACGCAGATCTTGAGATAGCCGGCGTTCACGAGATTCGAGAGCACGAAATCGATGAGCCGGTACGCACCGCCGAACGGAACCGCCGGCTTGGCGCGATCCTTCGTGAGCGGAAAGAGTCGCTTGCCCTCGCCGCCGGCGAGCACGATCCCGAGTACGTGCGGCTGGCTCCTCACAGTGCCAAACTACCGGGTGAGTTCGAACACGGAATGGCGACCGTGTTCCGTGTTGATCGCGGGTTGACGTCCGGTATGCCGGGAACCGCCCCGAGATTGTCCCCACCTCGCATATTTCGCAGCCGGGGCGATTGGTTAGGTCCCGCTCGAGCGTCTACTTTGGACCGGTGAGTTACGGCGCGGAGGGCGCCCGCGAACTGCGGGTCGCGATGATGACCCGCGAGTACCCGCCCGAGGTGTACGGCGGGGCGGGAGTGCATGTCACCGAATTGGTTCCGCGATTGCGAAGCCTGTGTGACGTGACGGTGCACTGCATGGGCGTGCAGCGCGCCGATGCCGTGGTGCACCAACCGGATCCGATGCTCTACGCCGCCAACTCCGCGCTGCAGATGATGTCCGCGCAGCTGCGCATGGCCGATGCCGCGGGCGGCGCCGATGTGGTGCACTCGCACACCTGGTACACCGGGCTGGCCGGGCACCTGGCCGCCACGCTGTACGGGATTCCGCATGTGCTGACCGCGCATTCGCTGGAACCGCGGCGGCCGTGGAAGGCCGAACAACTGGGCGGCGGCTACCGGCTGTCCTCGTGGTCGGAGCACAATGCCATGATCTGCGCCGACGCGGTCATCGCGGTCAGCGACGCCATGCGCGCCGATGTGCTGGCCGCCTACCCGGATATCGATCCCGCGAAAGTGCATGTGGTGCACAACGGAATCGACGCCGAGGTGTGGCATCCGGGCGGGCCCGCCGTGGGCAGCCGCGACATTCTGGGCGAGCTAGGGGTGTCGCGGGAACGGCCGATTGCGGCCTTCGTCGGGCGCATCACCCGGCAGAAGGGGGTCGCGCATCTGCTGGCCGCCGCGCGGCATCTGGACCCGGATATCCAGCTGGTGCTGTGCGCCGGGGCCGCCGACACACCGGCCATGGAGGCCGAGGTCGCGGCGGCGGTGCGGGAACTCACCGCCACACGCGACGGCGTGTACTGGATCAAGCAGATGCTGCCCACCGAGCTGGTGCGCCAAATCCTCGCGGCCGCCACCGTTTTCGTCTGTCCCTCGGTGTACGAACCGCTCGGCATCGTGAATCTGGAGGCCATGGCCTGCGGGACCGCCGTGGTCGCCTCGGATGTGGGCGGGATTCCGGAGGTCGTCACGGACGGGGAGACCGGCCGCCTGGTGCGCTACGACGAGGCCGCGCCCGCCGACTACGAGCGGGCGCTGGCGCACGCGGTGAATCTGGTGGCGGCAGACCCGGACTCGGCCGCGGCCATGGGCGCGGCCGGACGCGCCCGGGCCGTCGGCGAATTCGACTGGAACAACATCGCCGCGCACACCGCGCGGATCTACGACCTCGCGCGCAAGAGCTAAGCCCACCCGTCGCCCGGCCACCACCCCTCATGGAGTCGCTACGCGACGCTGTCGTTCAATCGGTATTTCATGAAGACGTTCGCCCGGTCGTAAGGGCTGGGCGGCAGTTCCGAGGGCGGCACGTGCACGAAACCCTCGGACTCGTACAGGTGCACGGCATTGGCCAGCACGCTGTTGCTGGCCAGGATCACCTCGGTCGCGCCCTGGGCGCGAGCCCAGTCGACCGCCGCGCGCAGCACGATGCGGCCGATGCCGCGGCCCCGATGCTGCGGCGGCACGGCCATTTTCGACAGCTCGTATACGCCGTGGCCCTCGGCCACCATGGCGCCGCAGCCGATGATCTCCGCGCCGTCGCGGGCGATGAACACCTGGCCGCCATCGGCGACGATCTTGCCGGGATGGTCGAGGGTGGCGAGATCGGCGGCCTCGACGCTGAAGAACTTCTCGATCCACTCCAGATTGAGATCGCGGAAGGCGCGGGCATCGGCCGCGGAGGACATGGGCTCGACCACGATCGAGCCGATTTCTTGGGTGCGGGCATCGGTCTGAGTCACCGCCTCAGCATGGCGTGCCAGCAACCATAACGTCCAATACTTGATAGCTCGCATCGATATGATCAGCTTATGGATGGGGTCGAGCTGCGGCATCTGCGCTACTTCCTGGCAGTCGCCGAGGAATTGCACTTCGGGCGGGCCGCCGCGCGGCTGCACATCGCCCAGCCCGCCCTCACCCAGCAGATCCAGCGCCTGGAAACCCTGCTCGGGACGAAGCTCTTCGACCGCACCTCCCGGACCGTGGCGCTCACCCCCGCCGGTGTCGTGCTGAAGGATCGGGCCATCGCCCTGCTCGGCCACGCCGAACGCGATCTGGCCGAGATCACCCGCATCGGCCAGGGCAGCCAGGGCACGCTCTACCTCGGCTTCGTGCCCTCGGTGCTGCCCCTGGACCCGCTGCGCGGCGTGCGCGAATTCCGCGAACTGTTCCCGCTCGTGGAAGTCGAACTGGTGGAAGGCTTCACCAGCCACCTCATGGAGCGCCTCGCCACCGGTGCCCTGGACCTCGCGATCGTTCGCGACCCGGACCCGCAGCCCGGCACCGTCACCGTGCCCCTGATCACCGAGCCCTACGTCGCCATCCTGCCCGCCGACCACCCCCTCGCCGACCGCTCCGCGATCACCGGTGCCGACCTCGCGGACAACCCCCTGGTCTTCTTCCCCCGCGCCGCCGGCGGCCTGGCCCACGAGAAGAACCTCGCACCCCTGCGCACCTCCGGCCGCCACCCCCGCATCGTCCAGGAGGCCACCAACTGGACCATCATCCTCTACCTGGTAGCCGCCGGCTTCGGCGTCACCGTGGCGCCCCGCAGCGCCGCCTTCACCGCCCCCGCCTCCGCCCGCATCATCCCCCTGGCCGAAACCGACGCCACCACAACCATCTACATCGCCCACCGCGAAGACGACCCCCGGCCCCTGGTCCGCAACCTCCTCGACCTGCTCCCGAACCATCCCCGCGGTACCGGCTGAGTGCGGCGGCGCGACCGTCGCGCGGACGCCTCAGCTCGCGCGCCGGACGCGGTAGGTCGCGATAGTGACGGAAGCCGTGACCGCCAGCGGATCCGGCAGCGCGGCAATGCGCCCGGCGCGCTCGACCGCCGCATGATGAGCCGACGGGCCCATGCCCGCCACATTGGCGATATCCGCATGCGTGAGCGCCATCGTGTACTCGACCGCCTGCCGATCGAGCAGTTCGAAACGCTCGCCCAGCGAGTCGGCCAGCCGTTCGTCCTTGCCCGAGTCGACGCGCACCATCCCGAGCGGCTCGATGAGTTCACCGAGATGCCGCGAGGTCGGCGTGACCACGATGAACCGGCCGTCCGCATTCAGTACGCGCGCCACCTCGTCGGCGTTTCGCGGTGCGAAGACGCACAGCGCCGCACTCATCACGCCATCGCGGATCGGCAGCCCGCGCCAAGCGTCAGCGAGTACCGCACCCGCCCGCGGATGCGCCCGGGCACTGCGCTTCGCAGCGGGTTTCGAGACATCCAGCGCGATACCGCGCGCAGCGGGCAGGGCATCCAGCACCGCCGCCAGGTAGTAGCCGGTCCCGGCCCCGATCTCGAGTACGGCTGCCCCGGCATTCGGCAGCATTGCCTTACCGCCCGGCCCGGGCGCACCGCCGTCAGCCTCGTTGTGCGCAATCTCCGCCGCCGGTCCGGGATCGTCCTCCGTCATTCCGGCGTGCTTGTGGCCGGAATCCACCGCACGCGTGGGCGGCCTCTGTGGATCCCGGCCAAGAAGCGCGCCGGGATGACGGGGAGATTCTCTCGCGGAATGCGAAGTTCGGCCGGGGCCTGCGAGCAGTGTCGCTGAGAGTCGTGCGGCCGCCGCGGCCGCCGCCGTCGAGCCCGGACGCGTGATCCGGCTGCCACTGGGGGAAGGCACGGCAGTATTCGCCGGCCGCGAGGTCGGTTCTGGCGCGGCGGTGCGGAGTGCCGGTGCGGGAAGGGCTGCCACTGTCTGTGAGAGGGCTGTGGCGATGGGGGTGAAGTGGCCGGCGGCCTGGAAGGCGGCGCGGGCGTCGAGCATGGCCGGGGTGTCACCGGTCATTTTGGTGGAGGCGCCCGTGAGGAGGCTGACGTAGCCCTGTTTGGCGATATCGAAACTGTGGCCGCGGGGGCAGCGCAGGGTGCGGTCGGTGACCGAAATGTCGTTTCCGCATTCCGGGCAGGACAGTAGATCGGCGCAAGCGATCAGGCGCTCGGCCGGGGGTGATTCGGTTTTCACCGTGGTGCCGGTGAGCCGGTCAAACGGTGGGGTGTGGCTCACCGGCACTGGCAAGTCTGGCTATTAGCTGGTGACACTCTTGAGTTCGTCACCGAGCGCCGCGGCTTCCTCCGGCGTGAGCTCGACGACCAGTCGCCCGCCACCCTCGAGTGGAACCCGCATGACGATTCCACGCCCTTCCTTGGTTGCCTCGAGGGGACCGTCCCCGGTGCGGGGCTTCATGGCCGCCATCCTCTGCTCCCTCCAGATCTGCGCGGTCTGCTGCGCACTTTCATGGAACTCCAGTTGTCACCAACCAGGCAGCCCGCCGGTATGTGGCGGGCCGCACCAAGCCCATTCTTCCCTATCGCGGATCGGGGCGGGTACCTGAGTTCCAAAAACCGACCGTCGTGGCGTCTAGCGAGTACTCACATTCACCCAGCAATCGGCGATGTGATCGTCTACCATTCCGGTCGCTTGCATGAGCGCATAGGCGGTCGTGGGTCCCACGAACTTGAATCCGAGCCGCTTCAGTTCTTTTGCGAGAGCTGTTGATTCGGGCGTGACGGCGGGCACATCCGCGAGCGTGCGCGGGCGCGGTTTCGCGGCCGGTGCGAAGGACCAGAGCAGCTCGTCCAGGCTTTTCCCGAGGTCCCGGGCAACCCGCGCATTATGGATGCTCGCGTCGATTTTGGCGCGGTTGCGAACAATGCCGGCATCCGCCATGAGCCGCGCCACATCCTCGTCCCCGAACGCCGCGACTCGCTCGATGGAGAACCCCGCGAACGCCGCCCGGAAGGCCGGCCGCTTCCGCAAAATCGTGATCCACGCCAGCCCCGACTGAAACGCCTCGAGACATACCCGCTCGAACAACGCGTCGTCCCCGTGCAGCGGCCGCCCCCACTCCTGATCGTGGTAATCCCGATACAGCTGCGACCCCTCCGACCATCCGCACCGCACATATCCGTCGGCGCTGATATCCACCTCGCTCACCGCGCGCCCGGCTCCCCGCTCCGGGGCGCGGGCCCCGCACCGGGCGCACCCGGCTCGGGACGCCGGGTGATCGGCTCGGTACCGCGCTCACCGGACTCCTCGCCCGGCCCCGCCACCGTGGCGTCCGGCGTCGAACTCCGCCCACCCGGGGCGCCCCCGGCCGCGACCGCGCTCGGCGCGCCCTCGCCCGAGTTCACGCCCGGCAAAACCTGAGGGACAGGTGCAGCCTCGCCGCCCGCCGATGGTGCGGGCGGTTCGCCCGGTGTAACCCGGCGTGGCGCAGGTACGTCCACGGCTGCCTGCGGCGCGCCGTTCGATGCAGGCTGCTTGCTCAGCGCGACGGCGGAGCGATCGCCGCGGGCGGCCGCCAGCTGGTGCTCGAGTTCGTCGATGCGGGCGGCCAGCCGGGTGAGCGCCCAGTCGACCTCGCCGGCCTTGTAGCCGCGGAACACCTGCTGGAACCGCAGCGCCCGCACATCGCTGCCGCTGATGCCCCCGGCGGGAAGCACGGTGACCGTCGTGCCCTCCGGCAGCGGCCCCAGCTCCTCCGACCGCCCGAAGATCGCGCTGGCAACGAGGAACAGCAGCGCGGCGACGAGGCCGACGATCAGCACGTACAGCAGCAGCGTGAGCATGCTCCCGAGCTTAGGTGCCCACCGCGCCCCGGACACACCTCGGCCCGGCGGAAATCAGCCGCCGAGTTGTGAACAGCGCCGATCGTTTTCGCGCTGAGCTAGAGGTGCCGCGTCGTGTCGATGCTCAGCGACATGCCCGCCAGGCCGCGGCGGCGGACGGCGAGTTTGTCGGCGATGGACAGCAGGGCCTTGGCGGAGGGGCTCTCGGGATCGCGCAGGACGATGGGCTCGCCTTCGTCGCCGGCCTCGCGCAGCGCCTGCTCGATCGGAATCTGGCCCAGCAGCGGCACATTCGCGCCGACCGCGCGGGTCAGGTTCTCGGCCACGGACTGGCCGCCGCCGGAGCCGTAGAGCTCCATGCGGGTGCCGTCGGGCAGATCCAGCCAGGACATGTTCTCGACCACGCCCGCGATGCGCTGCCGCGTCTGCAGGGCGATGGATCCGGCGCGCTCGGCCACCTCGGCGGCGGCCAGTTGCGGGGTGGTGACGACCAGGATCTCGGCATTGGGGATGAGCTGCGCCAGCGAGATGGCCACATCGCCGGTCCCGGGCGGCAGGTCCAGCAGCAGGATGTCCAGATCGCCCCAGAACACGTCGGCCAGGAACTGCTGCAGCGCCCGGTGCAGCATCGGCCCGCGCCACACCACGGGCGTATTGCCCTGGGTGAACATGGAGATGGAGATGACCTTCACATCGTGCGCCTGCGGCGGCATGATCATCCGCTCCACCTGGGTGGGCCGCTGATCGGTGCCGAGCATGCGGGGCACGGAGTGGCCGTAGATGTCCGCGTCCAGCACGCCCACCGAGAGCCCGCGCGCGGCCAGCGCGGCAGCGAGATTCACGGTGACACTGGACTTTCCGACGCCGCCCTTACCGGAGGCGACGGCGTACACGCGGGTGAGCGAGCCGGGCTGGGCGAACGGGATGACCGGTTCGGCCGCATCGCCGCGCAGCTTGCGGCGCAGTTCGGTGCGCTGCTCGTCGTTCATGACGTCCAGGCCGACGGTGATGCCGCCGACTCCGGGCACGTCGGCCACGGCTTTGGTGACCCGCTCGGAGAGCTGGGTTTTCATCGGGCAGGCCGCTGTCGTCAGGTAGATCACGACGTGGACACTGCTGTCGGCGCCGATCTCGACGCTTTTCACCATGCCCAGTTCGGTGATCGGCTTCCGGATCTCCGGGTCGTCCACCTTCGCGAGCGCGCCCCGCACATCCGATTCCGTTACCACTGGCATACCCCGAGTCTAGGAGCGCCGATGCGGACCGCCGCTACGGGGATGGGCGCGGAGTCTAGATGCGCGGGAGCTGGGCGGCCACCGGCTGGATGCCGGTGGTGTAGGCGGCCTCCCAGGCCATCACATTGGCGACGTAGGCCATGGAGTTGTTGTAGCGCAGGATGGCGCGGGTCTGCTGGCCCGCATCACGCATATCGAGGCCGCCGGAGCACAGGTACTTGCCCGCGGTGAGGGCGGCGTCGAAGAGGTTCTGCGGATCGGCGATGCCGTCGCCATTGCCGTCGGCGGCGAAGCGGGTCCAGGTCTCCGGCAGGAACTGCATGGGACCGACCGCGCGGTCGTAACCGTCCAGACCGTCGAGGGCCCCGTTGTCGGAATCGTGAATCACGTTGTTGCCGGCCAGACTTCCGTCGAGCACCGGTCCGTAGACCGGGTCGATGGTGTTGCCGGCCTCATCGGCCTTGCCGCCGAAGGCGTGAATGGATTCTACGCGGCCGATGCCGGCCAGCATGGACCACGGCATATTGCAGACCGGATTGTCCGCCGCCAGAATGCGTTCCGCGTTCTGATAGGCGTTCACGGCGACGCCGGGCACGCCCAGCGGTCCGGCCGGCAGCGCCGCGGGCACGCGCCCGTCGGGCTGCGCCACGGTCTTCACGACCGGCGGCGGCGGGGGAGCGAGCTGCTTGGCTTCGCGGAGCAGTTTGTCCTCGGCGGCCGGGGCCGCCTCGGCTAGCGGTACGTGATCGTCCGGATCCACCGAAAGTCGTTGTTCGATACCGACATTCAGCTTCTCGGCGAGCGATCCGTCGGCTGCTCCGGTGACGGTGGCGAGTCCTGCGGGCATGAGCCCCGTCAATGCGATGACCGATCCGCGACGAACTTTGGGGACCGGCGGTTTACGGTGACGACCCACTGTGTGGTGACCCTCCATTGCCATCGGTTGTGAAACCGGGGTGCTGCAACGAAGAACCACGCTACATCATTCGAGACCTGTTCGTTACTGCTTCGTGACCAATTCTCAGGTTTGGCCAAGAAGCAGCTACGGGGCCGACGCCCCCGAACCCCGAAAAGACGCGCGCGACGAGGGTTTTCGGGGCCGAAGCCCCCAAACCGCGCGAACTACCTAAATGTTACGGAACGGGCGCGGGCGCCGGGGCCGGAAGCGGAATAGTGATGCCGAACGGGAGCGTGATGCCCGGCGCCGGAGTGGTTTCCGGGGCCGCCGGTTCGGCGGGCGCCATCGGGGCGGGTTCCTCGGTCACGGCCGGAACCTCGGGGGCCGCCTCCGGCTGCTCGGCGGGCTGCGGCTGCTGCGCCTGCTCGGCGGGCTGCTGTTGCGGCTGTGGCTGGGTGCACAGGACCTGCTGGAACACCTCCGGCTGACCCGGCTGCTGACCCGCCTCCGGTGCGGCGGCTTCCTCGTTCGGGTCGCGCGCCGGATCGACCGGGTTGGGTTTGGGCGCCGAATCCTGCGCCTGCTCACAGGCATTCAGGTCCGGGATCGGGGCCGGGCAGAACACGCCGCAGGGGATGGCCGGCAGGCCCGGGATGGTGATCATCACCTGGGTCTGCGTCTCCGGGGCGACGGTGGTGGCCGGCGCCTCGGTGGTCGTGACGGTGGGAATCTCGGTGACGGCCGCGGTCATGTCCGGTCCGGCCTGCGGCAGCGAGCCGGGCGCGATGAGCGCGTCCGAGATGTCCACCGCGGCCGGGGCGCCGCCGGTCTTGTAGGCCTGCGCCCAGCTCAGCACCTGGGCCGCGTAGGACATCGAATTGTTGTAGCGCAGCACGGCTTTCAGCTGCTGCTGGGAATCGCGCAGATCCAGCCCGCCGGAGCACAGGTACTTGCCCGCGGCCAGCGCGGAGTCGAAGACATTGTGCGGATCGGCCACGCCGTCGCCATTGCCGTCCGCGGCGTAGAGCGACCAGGTGCCGGGCAGGAACTGCATGGGGCCGATGGCCCGCACGAAACCGCCGCCGGAGGCCGGGATGACCTCGTTGCCGGGCAGCGTGCCATCCAGCGCCGGACCGTAGATGGGTGAGACGGTGGTGCCCGCGGCATCGGTGCGGCCGCTGCCGGCATGGAACGACTCGATGCGGCCGATACCGGCCAGCAGGCTCCAGGACAGCCCGCAGCCGGGCGTGGAGGATTCCAGCGCCAGTTCGGCATTGCGGTAGGCGGCCAGCACGATCTCCGGAATGCCGAGCGCGCCGGTGCCGCCGGGCAGGGCGATGTTCTGCAGCGACACCGAGCCGAGCAGCGGCGAGCCGTCGCTGGGCGGGGTGAGTGCGCTGAGTTTGCGGGGCGCTTCCGGAGCCGCCGGAACCAGGCCCACGGTCAGGTCCGAGGCGGGCTCGACGACGCTCTCGCCGGCGCCGTCGGTGGCCCGGGCGGCCAGCAGCGCTTCCGGCGCGGCCTGCGGGGCCGGTTGGGGATTCACCGTGGTGTTGGTGGTCGAACCGGCGGTGACCAGGCCCGCGATCAACAGCGCCGACGCTGTCACCGGTGCAGATATTCTCTTCGCCACCACACAAATCCCCTCAGTCGTGCGGCCTGACCCTTGAAACCGACACCGCACTGCACTGGTGTCTGGGTCGGTCGCTCGGAACAACGTGATCCAGGTTACCCATCAGTCAGGTCTTTGTGTACAACTTGCGGTGCTACTCGGAATCTTTCTGGCGTGAAATCGCAACCTCGTGACTCTTTCGGTCGGTACTCTTCTTTGCCTTCTTCGGCTTGACGACCTCACCGTCGGATGCCAGTTTCTCCAGCCTGATCAGGGTTTCCTTGACATCTTCCAGCTCGCGGCGCAGATAGTCACGTGTTGCCACCTCACCGACGGCGAGTCGCAGTGCGGCGAGTTCGCGCGCCAGGAATTCCGTATCGGCTTTTGTCTGGGCAGCTCGGGCCCGATCCTCCTCCAAGGACACCCGGTCGCGATTGTCCTGCCGGTTCTGCGCCAGCAGGATGAGCGGCGCGGCATAGGCCGCCTGGGTGGAGAAAGCCAGGTTCAGGAGGATGAACGGATACGGGTCCCAGCGCAGCCGGACCGCGAAGACGTTCAACAGGATCCAGGCGATCACGATGATGGTCTGAATCGCCAGATACCGGCCGGTGCCCAGGAACCGGGCCACCTTCTCGCTGCTGCGGGCCAGCGCCTCGGCATCCCAGTCCAGACCGCGGAAACGGCTCTCTACCGGCGTCTCCATGCGCTGGCGGGCGCTGAGTTTGTCGGCGCGCTCACTCATGCGCGTCCTCCTGTGCCCTCGATCAGCGGCAAGCCCTTGGCGTCGTGATTGTCCTCGTCCTGCTCGCGCCAGTCCTCCGGCAGCAGATGGTCGAGCACGTCGTCGACGGTGACCGCGCCGAGCAGGTGGTTCTCATCGTCCACCACCGGACCGCACACCAGGTTGTAGGTGGCGAAATAGCGGGTGACCGCGCTCAGCGGGGCGTCGGGCCGCAGCCGCACCAGATCGGCGTCCACGATGCCGCCGACCAGGTTCGCGGGCGGCTCGCGCAATAGTTGCTGGAAGTGCACGCACCCCAGATAGCGGCCGGTGGGCGTGGCGGTGGGCGGGCGGGCCACGAAGACCATGCTGGCCAGCGCCGGGGTCAGCTCCGGGTCGCGCACGCGGGCAAGGGCTTCCGCGACGGTGGTGGCCGGGGTCAGCACCACCGGCTTGGAGGTCATGAGGCCGCCCGCGGTGTAGGGGGCGTGCTCGAGCAGCCGGCGCACCGGTTCGGAATCCTCCGGATCCATCAGCGCCAGCAGCGATTCGGCCTCGCCCTCGGGCAGTTCGCCCAGCAGGTCGGCGGCGTCGTCGGGATCCATGGCCTCGAGCAGGTCGGCGGCGCGCTCGGTGCCGAGGGATTCCAGCAGCTCCACCTGATCGCTCTCGGGCAGCTCCTGCACCACGTCCGCGAGCCGGTCGTCGTCCATCGCGTCCGCGACCTCGATGCGGCGCTTGTTCGGCAGATCGCGCAGCAGGTGCGCGACATCGGCGGCGCGCATGCCCTCGAACTGGGCGAGCAGCTGGGTGACGTCCTGGCCGGGCATGTTCAGTTCGGTCTGGGTGAGACCGCGCACGAACGACCAGTCCACCACGTGCACCGCGCCGCGCCGCCCGAAGCCGAGCCGGCGGCGCTCGCGCACCGCCACCCGCGAGACCAGCCAATCGCGGGTGCGGGACTGCTCGATGCCGAGATCGACCACCACCACCTCGGTATTGCCCAGCTCCGGCAGCCCCGGATCGTCCACCCGCACCGTGGAGTCGAGAATCTGCGCGATGGCCAGCATTTCGCCCGGCCGCTGCTCGAAACGCCGCACGCTGATGGTGCCGGTGGTGAGCGTGACCGACCCCGGTTCGACGGAGGTCACCCGCAGCATGGGCACGAAAATCCGCTTGCGGGTGGGCAGTTCGACGAGGATGCCGAGGACGCGCGGCTGCTGGCGGTCGTAGCGGACGGAGATCACGAGGTCGCGAATGCGGCCGATAGACTCCCCGTCCGGTCCCAGCACCACCAAGCCCGCGAGCCGGGCGGCGAAAACTCTCGTCGCTGCCATAGCAATCAAGGCTAGTGGGTCTGGACTGCCCGAAATGTCGCGCCACGAGCGCGGACACCCCAAGGAGTGATCGATGACATCCCGCCGTTCGGTGCTCGCCGTACCCGGCAGCAACCCGCGCATGATCGAGAAGGCCAAGGGGCTCGCCGCCGACGAGGTGTTCCTGGATCTGGAGGACGCCGTCGCGCCCGCGGCGAAGGCGGCCGCGCGGGCCAATATCGTGACCGCGCTCAATGCCGGCGGCTGGAACGGCCAGATCCGGGTGGTGCGGGTCAACGACTGGAGCACCGAGCACACCTACGCCGATGTCATCACCGTGGTCGAGGGCGCGGGCTCCGAACTCGACGCCATCCTGCTGCCCAAGGTCACCGATGCCGGGCAGGTGCAGGCCCTGGATCTGCTGCTGACCCAGCTGGAGAAGGCCAACGGCCTGCCGGTCGGGCGGATCGGCATCGAACCGCAGATCGAGAACGCCCAGGGCCTGCGCGCTATCGACGCCATCGCCACCGCGAGCCCGCGCGTGCAGACGCTGGTGTTCGGCCCGGCCGACTTCATGGCCTCGATCAATATGCGCACCCTCGTGGTGGGCGAGCAGCCCGAGGGGTACGACACCGGCGACGCCTACCACCACATTCTGATGACCATCCTGCTCACCGCGCGGGCGCACGGCCTGCAGGCCATCGACGGTCCCTACCTGGCGGTCCGCGATATCGACGGCTTCCGCCGGGCCGCCGGGCGCACCGCCGCCCTCGGCTTCGACGGCAAATGGGTGCTGCACCCGGATCAGATCACCGCCTGCAACGAGATCTTCAGCCCGCGCCAGGCCGACTACGACCGCGCGGAGGAGATTCTGGACGCGTACGCTTTCCATACGTCGGCGGCGGGCGGCGCCCGGGGCGCGGTCATGCTGGGCGATGAGATGATCGATGAGGCCAGTGCGAAAATGGCGCAGGTCATCGCTGATAAAGGACGAGCGGCAGGAATGACGCGCAACACGCAATTCGTACCGCCGTCGGACGATCCGAACTAGGCATGATGGAGTCATGACGAATCCCATGGGGAACGCCGGCCGCAACCGGGGACCCGGTCTGCCGACGCCGCCTTCGGGCTGGCCGGTCGGCTCGTACCCGACCTATGCGGAGGCGCAGCGGGCGGTCGACTATCTGGCCGACAATCAATTCCCGGTGGAGAACGTGACCATCGTCGGCGTCGACCTCATGCAGGTCGAGCGCGTGCTGTACCGCCTGACCTGGGGCAAGGTCATCGGCGGCGGCATGGTGTCGGGCGCCTGGCTGGGCCTGTTCATCGGCCTGCTGCTGAGCCTGTTCAGCACCAGCGGCAGCCAGTACTGGCCGCTGCTGGTGGGCCTGATCGGCGGCATCATCTTCGGTGTCATCTCCACCGCCATCCCGTATGCCGCCACCCGCGGGCAGCGCGATTTCGCCTCCACCATGCAGCTGGTGGCCGGCCGCTACGACGTGCTGTGCGATCCCAAGGCCGCCGAGCAGGCGCGGGACATGCTGGCGAGGCTGGCCATCTAGTTCATGGATGTGATGAAGCAGGTCCGGGCGCGCACGCTCGGGCATTTCGGTGTGGAGTCCGCGGATGCGGCATCGGTGACGTTCCTGGGGTTGGAGCCCATCGATATCCTGCGCATCCCGGACGGTGAGTTCGTTCATTACGTGACGCTGGGCGGATCCCGGCATCCCATGACGGATCCGGCTGCGGCGCTTGCCGATCCGGTGCGCGGCCCGCGCGCGGAACTGGTGCTGACGCTGCGCGGCGGGGCCGGCGCCGGATCGGGCCTGACCCGGGCGCTGGGTGTGCTGGTCGCCGCGCCCGCCGTGGAAGGCGTTGTGCTGCAACCCGATGCGCTGCTGGATCTCGGGGAACCGTTGTGGGCCAATGCTTCGTTCACCGCGGTGCTGCTGGGTGAGAGCGATATCCCGGAGGTCGTCCTGCCGGAACCCGCTGAGCCCGTGCGCTTTTTGAGCGTCACGCCGATCACCGCGACCGAAGCCGCGTGGGTTCGGATCCGCGGGGCGGCCGCGCTCCGAGACGCGTGGAAAGAGGCGCGGATCGACGTGCGCGATCCGGGCCGCTCGGCGGCGAGTCTGTAAGTCTCACAACCACTTGTTGCGGCGGAAGTTCGCATAGAGCAGTGCGCAGGCGAGCACCATGAGCGCGAGTACGCCGAAATATCCGTAGGTCCACTTCAGCTCCGGCATGTGCTCGAAGTTCATGCCGTAGACGCCCGCGATCATGGTCGGCACCGCCGCCATGGCCGCGTAGGCGGAGATCTTGCGCATGTCGGTGTTCTGCTGCACCCCCACCTTGGCGAGCGCGGCATTGATGAGCGCGCTGAGGGATTCGTCGAAATCGGTGACCTGCTCGGTGACCGCGGTGTGGTGGTCGGTGACATCGCGCATGTAGGAGCGGATCTCGGTGGGCAGCGGCAGCGACATGTCGTGGGTGAGCAGCTGCAGCGGGATGGTGAGCGGCTTCACGGCTCGGCGTAGTTCCACCACTTCGCGTTTGAGCTGATAGATGGCTTCGATCTTGATCTTGTTGGCCGGGGTGAAGACCTCTTCCTCCATGGCGTCCACATCGTCCTCGATATCCGCGACCACCTCCACGTAGGAGTCCACGATGTGGTCGGCGACCGCGTGCAGGACCGAACTGGGGCCCAGCGCCAGTTGCGCGGGATCGGCCTCCAGATCCCGGCGAACCCCGGCCAGTCCGGTGTGGTCGCCGTGCCGGACGGTTATGACGAAGTCGTGGCCCAGGAACACCATCATCTGGCCGGTGTCGACGATCTCGCTGACGGTGTTCAACTCGTGCTCGTGATACCGCACCGTGCGCAGCGCCAGGACGAGCACCTTGTCGAAGCGTTCCAGTTTGGGGCGCTGATGGCCCTTGATGGCGTCCTCGGCCGCCAGCGGATGCAGCCCGAAAGTCTCCGCCACATCGGTCATCAGCGCCGCGCCGGGCTCGTGCAGGCCGAGCCAGACGAAGCCGGAATTGCGTTCCCGGACCTCGTCCAGGGCGTTCTTGTAGGTGCACCGCTCCCACAGCCGGGTGCCGTCGACGTAGACCGCGCAGTCGACGATGCCGCCGGCGGCCGCGGTCACGGGCTGCCCGGCGGATGCGCGCTCGCCTGCCCGTCCGGTCCAGCGGATGGACGGCAGCGGTGGAATCGACGGCACTCGGCGAGTCTAATTGCCCGGCCGCCCGGGACAGCCGCTGCGCCGCAGGCAAGATGGACGGCGTGCGCATCGATCTCCACACTCATTCCACCGCCTCGGACGGCACGGACACCCCGGCCGAACTGATCGGCAAGGCCGCGGCCGCCGGACTCGACGTGGTCGCCCTGACCGATCACGACACCACCTCCGGCTGGGCCGAGGCCGTCGACGCCCTGCCGCAGGGCCTGACGCTGGTGCGGGGCATGGAGATGTCGTGTGTGGGGCTGGGGGAGGACGGGTATCCGGTGCCGGTGCATCTGCTGGCCTACCTGTTCGATCCGGCCGACGAGTCCTTCGCGCAGGAGCGGGAACGGTTGCGGGCCGAGCGGATCGTGCGGCTGCGGTCCATGGCCGAGCGGATGGCGGCCGACGGCCTGCCCATCGATCCGGACGCGGTGATGGCCGCGGTGGGCCCGTCGGCGGGCCGGCCGCATCTGGCGCGGGCGCTGGTGACCGCGGGCGTGGTGCCGACGGTGGACGCGGCCTTCCAGGATCTGCTCGCGCCGCATGGGCGGTACTACGTCGAGAAGGCCGACACGCCGCTGCGACGGGCGGTCGAGATGGTGGCCTCGGCGGGCGGGGTGAGTGTGGTGGCGCATGCGCGGGCCCGCAAGCGCGGCCGGCTGCTGGCGCTCGATCACATTCGCGAGCTGGCCGAGATCGGCCTGGGCGGGCTGGAGCTGGACCATCCCGATCACAATGCCGCCGACCGCGAGGTGCTGGCGGCGCTGGCGGGCGAGCTGGGGCTGGTGACCACCGGCTCCTCGGACTACCACGGCAGCAACAAGACCATTCGTCTCGGTGAATTCACCACCGACCCAACACAATTCGAGGAAATCGTGGGCAAAGCGAGCGGGGTGCCGGTGATTGCCGGATGACGGGGATCCACCGGGCGGTTCGCGGCGCCGGGCAGGGTGGCCGCGTGGAGCCGGTATGAGGCTGGTGCGAGGGGTGAGCGGGGTGGTCGCCGGCGGCGTGGTGGTGCTGGCGGCGACCGTCATCGGTGCGGAGATCATCGGTATCCGGCGCGGATTTCCCGGTCCCGGCTGGGACACCGTGGCCTGGCATACCGGTGCGGCACTCGCGGTTTCGGCAGCACAGATATTCGCGGACCGGCGTCGTGGATTCGCGTCTTTTTCCGGATCGATGGTCGTTTTTCTGATAGCCGGATATCTGCTGTGGGCGCAGTGGTGGAATTGAAATACGCATAACGGTTGCGGGGCGTTGAACTGTGGCCGAACATTTGTCGTTATGGGCGAATTCGACGCCGATGTACTGATCCTGGGTGGTGGTCCGGCCGGCGCCTGGGCCGCACTCGCCGCCGCTGCCGCGGGTGCTCGGGTGCTGGTCGTCGACAAAGCCCGCTGCGGAACCAGCGGACCGACCGCGCGGGGCGGGGTGACGCTGTGGAACATTCCGGCCGGGCGAGGGCGCGAGCAGGCGGTGGCGCAGAACTTCGCCCACGCCGGCGGCATCGGCGACCCGGAGTGGATGCGGCGCGTGCTGGAGGAGACCCACCGGCGGGTCGGGCAATTGGTGCAGGGCGGGTTCCGATTCCAGGGCGAGCATCCCGGCCGGCCCGCGCGGGTGTACCTGGACGGCGGCAAATATCTCGGCCGGATGCGGCGCAGCATGCTCGTCGCCGGGGTGCGGATTCTCGATCACCATCCGGCCCTGCAGCTGATCACCGATGGCGACGGGGTGGTATCCGGGGCGGCCGGGGTGGCGCTGTCCGGTGAACCGCGGGCCTGGACCGCGCGGGCCCGGGCGGTGGTCCTGGCGACCGGTGGCTGCGCCTTCCTCTCCGGCGGCGCGGGCACCGATGTGGACACCGGCGACGGGCTGCTCATGGGCGTCGAGGCGGGGGCCGAACTGTCCGGCATGGAATTCTCCAACGCGTATTCGCTGGTGCCCGCCGCAGCGCCGCTGCGCATCGCCGGCGCCGCCGTCTTCGCGCCCGACCAGGTCATGCACTTCGCCACCCTCTACGACGAATCCCGCTCGGTGCTGTGCGGCAATGGATGCGGTTCGCGGGCGCAGGTTTTCGCCGCCCTCGCCGACGGCCGCCGCGTCTACGCCACCCTCGACCAGCTGCCCGCCGACCTGCGCGGGGAGCTGCTGCGGCACGGCGGACCGGACTGGTCGGGGCGGGTGCCGCTGCGCGCGGTGCTGGAGGGCACCGTGCGCGGCACCGGCGGCCTGCGCCTGTCCGGACCCGATTGCGCCACCACGGTTCCCGGCCTCTACGGCGCGGGCGATGTGACCACCCGCGAACCCATTACCGGCGCGGTCTCCGGCTTCGGCGGGCAGAACGGCGCGTGGGCCATCTCCACCGGCGTCTGGGCGGGCGCGGCGGCCGCCCAATTCGCGGGCGCCCGGCGCAAGATCGGCAAGACCCGGCCCGTCCCCGGCGCCGGCCTCGGCGCCAAGGCCCGCATCGATCCGCGCGCGGTGATCGGCCTGGTGCAGGAGCACACCCTGCCGCTGCGCCGCAGCTACTGGCGCAGCGACGGCAGCCTGCGCGACAGCATCGGCGAACTCGACGGCATGTGGCCGGGCGCGGAATTCGATCTCGGCGGGTCCGGCGCCGCCCGGGTGCACGCCCGCCAGGCCGCGGCGCTGCTGGCCGTCGCGCGCTGGACCAAGTACACGGCCCTGGCCCGCACCGAGACCCGCGGCATGCACCGGCGCACCGACCATCCGGGCGCCACGAACGACTGGCGGGTGCGGCTGCTGTCCGGCGGTCTGGAGACGGTGTGGGTGCGGCCCGAGCGTTCGCTGCCCGAGCTCACCTCCACCGTGACAAGCCCGCGAGACACTTCGCCGCAGGACGGTGCGGACCTGCGAGTTTCCTGAAACCCAGGGGTGATTCGCATCCCCTACGCTTCGGGGATGACGTACCAGCGGGACGGCCCCCGGGGCGATTTGGCGCGTCGTAGCAGGTACTGGCAGAATGGCTGGACCCTGGCCGAAGCCACCGCCCGGCTCGAGGGACTCGGTGATCACGATCCGCGACTCGCGGGTTCTCCCTCGGTCACCCCGGCGATATCGCCCGGACCCACCCGTCCGGTTTTCGCTCGATGATCTGTGTCGCGACACGCTTTCCGCGATCCCGTAATACTTTGTGTCTGTTGCCACGATGTGCTGGCAAGGTTTCACTGGCGGGCTCGCGATGAGGCGGCCGGCGCGCCGATATAAGAGCACCGAAACCCTATTACCTATTACCGAACGGTAACCGTCAAACGGTTGAGTCCGCACCGAGCAGGAGTGAAATCGTGTCACCTGTGACTGAAGCTGTGAACGCCACCCAGACCAGCCCCGCGTCCAATGCCAACCTGTCCGATATCACCACGGAAGAGATTTTCGCGGGCCACCTCGGCGGCAAGCTCTCGGTCGAACTCACCGCACCCCTCGAGACGCAGCGCGATCTGTCCATCGCCTACACCCCCGGTGTGGCGCAGGTCTGCCGCGGCATTCACAAGGACGAGTCCCTCGCCAAGACCTACACCTGGGCCGAGCGTCTGGTCGTGGTGGTCTCCGACGGCACCGCCGTGCTGGGCCTGGGCGATATCGGCCCGCGCGCCTCGCTGCCGGTGATGGAGGGCAAGGCGGCGCTGTTCAAGAAGTTCGCCGGCCTGGACTCCATCCCGATCGTGCTCGACACCACCGATCCCGACGAGATCGTCGAGACGCTCATCCGCCTGCGCCCCAGCTTCGGCGCGGTCAACCTGGAGGACATCTCCGCGCCGCGCTGCTTCGAGATCGAGAAGCGCGTCATCGAGGCCCTGGACTGCCCGGTCATGCACGACGACCAGCACGGCACCGCCATTGTGGTGCTGGCCGCCCTCAAGGGCGCGGCCGCGGTGCAGGGTCGCGACATGTCCGGCCTGAAGGTCGTGGTGTCCGGCGCCGGCGCGGCCGGTGTGGCGTGCACCAATATCCTGCTGGCGGCCGGTGTTTCGGACATCATCGTGCTCGACTCCAAGGGCATCGTGAGCCGCGATCGCGCCGACCTCAATGCGGTGAAGGCCGAGCTGGCGCAGCGCACCAACCCGCGCGACATCACCGGCGGCGCGGCCGAGGCCCTCGCCGGCGCGGATGTGTTCCTGGGTCTGTCGGCGGGCACCATCGCCGAGGAGCTCATCGCCGCCATGGCGCCGGAGTCCATCGTGTTCGCCATGTCGAACCCGGATCCGGAGATCCACCCCGAGGTGGCGAGCAAGTACGCCGCCATCGTGGCCACGGGGCGCAGCGACTTCCCGAACCAGATCAACAATGTGCTCGCGTTCCCGGGTGTGTTCAAGGGCGCGCTGGATGCGGGCGCCCGCCGGATCACCGAGGGCATGAAGGTCGCCGCGGCCGAGGCCATCTTCGGCGTGGTCGCCGATGAGCTGTCCGCCGACAAGATCATCCCCAGCCCGCTGGACCCGCGCGTGGCCCCGGCCGTCGCCGAGGCCGTCGGCAACGCCGCCCGCGCCGAGGGCGTGGCCTGACCCAACTCTTAGTGATCTCGGCCCCCTTGCAGTTCCTGCAAGGGGGCCGAATTGCGGATGGGGTGCGGTGAAGTTCCTGCAAGGGGCCGAACTGTAGGTGGGGATGGAGTCGAATTGCATTCGGGGAACACGTGGTCCGGGAATGCGCCGGGCATCGCGGAGTCTGGGTTACGTTGAGGCCGCGAGGTCCGAGCGGTATTCAGCGACGATCAGGAGGCAGCTCCATGCGCGAAACCGATTACTCGGCACCGTTGGCCGGCACGGCCACGGGCGTACTGCGATTCGGGCGGGGAGTCGTGCATTTGGCGGTGCTCGCCGATGCGAATCTATCGGGGCTGTTCCGAGCGCGTTTCGACGGTCCGCCGCCGGTGGTCGCGGCCACGGGCAATGCGATCGCGATCGATTACAAGGGTTTTCAGCTCTTCCCCTGGCGGAAGCGCGCGGCGGACATCGCCTTGAATCCGGCCATACCGTGGCGGATCGAGATCGGTCACGGCGTCAGCAGCATGACCGCCGATCTGCGGCCGCTGCGCGTCACCGAGATCAATGTCAATGGCGGGGCCAGCAATGTCGATCTGCTGCTGGGCCGCCCGCAGGGCACGGTGCCGGTGCGGTTCGGGGCGGGAGTCAGCAAGGTGGGGATCACCCGGCCCCGGGACGTGGGCGTACTGGCCGTGGTGCGCGGCGGCGCGAGCCGGTTCCGCCTCGACGATCAGAAGTTCGGGGCGCTGGGCGGGGAGACGCGGCTGGAGTCGCCGGATTACACGACGGCCGCGGACCGCTACGACATCGAGATCGGGGGCGGGGCCAGCCGGCTCACCATCGACCGGAACTGACCCCGTCGCATCGGATGGGGATCAGTGCGGAACCGAGACGGCCGAGACGAATTCGGCCAGCTGGGCGTCGGTGACATTCTTGGCGAGATCGGATTCGCAGATCATGCCGACCAGCTGCTTGCCGCCCTTGACGTCGATGACCGGCAGCCGCTTGATCTGATTCTGCTCCATGATGTCGAGGACGTCGGTGACCGAGGTGTCCACGTCGACCCAGCGCGGGGTGCCCTGTGCCAGATCGCCCGCGCGGACCCGGCTGGGGTCGTGGCCCTCGGCAATGCAGCGGACCACGATGTCACGGTCGGTGAGCATGCCGATCAAGCGGTCGTTATTGCAGATCGGCAGGGCGCCGACATCCATATTGCGCATCATTTGCGCCGCCCGGTCCAGGGTTTCGTCCGCGGGAATGCATTCCGCGGTGCGGTGCATGATGTCGCGAGCCTTCATAGCTTTCACAACAGCCTCCTGATTCGGTGGGTGATCCAGCACTTCTTCGGGCCACCCCACATCGTGACCCCGATCACACCCGAAGGTCAAACCGCAGGCGGCCGGTGCCGGGCACGCTCAGCCACACCGCGAACGCGAGCAGGCCGTCCAGGGCCAGCGCGAGCACGGCCACCAGAATGGCCCCGACCAGGACGCGGTCGTATTTGTAGAGGCCGATGCCGTCGAAGATATAGCGGCCCAGCCCACCCAGATTGACGTAGGCGGCAATGGTCGCGGTGGCCACGACCTGCAGGGTGGCCGCGCGCAGGCCGGTCAGCAGAATGGGCAGGGCATTGGGCAGCTCCACCCGCAGCAGCACCTGGTATTCGCGCATGCCCATGGCCCGGGAGGCGTCGACCACATCCGGATCCACATTGGCGATGCCCGCGTACGCGCCCGCCAGCAGCGGCGGAATGCCGACGGTGAGCAGCGCCAGCAGCGGCGGGATGAGGCCCAGGCCCATGAGCAGCACCAGGAAGGTGAGCAGGCCCAGGGTGGGCAGGGCGCGCATGGCATTGGCGAAGCCGACAATGAGCGCCGAGCCGCGGCGGGTGTGGCCGATGAGCAGCCCCAGCGGGACCGCGAGCAGCACCGATCCGGCGACGGTGAGGAAGCTGTACCAGAGGTGTTCGCCCAGGCGGGCGCCGATGCCGGTGGGACCGGACCAATTCGCGCCGGAGCTCAGGAAATCCCAGGCGTCGATGAAAAGGTTCATGCGCCCGCGCCTTTCCCCGGATCCATGGACGGATCGACCGCGGTGCGCAGCAATTGCATGCCGCCGCGCTTCTTGGTGGTGCGCACCCACGGGGTGGCCCAGCGGCCGATCAGGAACAGGGCGCGGTCGATGACCAGCGCCAGCGCCAGGACGACAATGATGCCGGCGACGATCTCGTCCGGATAGTCGCGCTGATAGCCCTGGGTGAACAGCTTGCCCAGCCCGCCCACGCCGATGAGCGCGCCGACGGTGACCATGGAGATATTGGTGACCGCCACGACCCGCAGGTTGGCCAGGAAAACCGGTAGGGCGAGCGGGAAGTCGACGGTCAGCGTGCGGCGCAGGCGGGTGTAGCCGATGGCGTCGGCCGCGTCGAGAACGGTGGCGGGCACCGAATCCAGGGCCGCGGGCACCGCCACCACCAGCAGCGCCACCGAGTAGATGGTCAGCGCGATGACCACATTGAGCGGATCGATGGTGGAGATGCCGACCAGCGGCGGGATGATGACGAACAGCGCCAGCGAGGGAATCGTGTAGGCGATGCCGGCGGCGGTGACGGTCACCCGGCGCAGCCACGGCACCCGATGCACCAGTGCGCCAAGGGGTATGGCGATCAGCAGGCCGATCAGCAGCGGCGCCAGCGCGAGGCCCAGATGGGTGCGCGTGAAGCCGGCGATCTCACCGAAGTTGTCGATCAGGTAGTTCATCGCGACCCCGGCATCAGCGGGACTCCTCGGAAAGGCCGTCGGAGAAGCCGTTCTCGAAGAAGTCGCGATTGCGTTCGCTGTCCTCCTCGCCGCGCTGGCGCGCCAGCTGCTCGAGCACATCGCCGGCCAATACGCCGCCGATGACAGCGCCGGAATCATCCACGGCCACACCGATTCCGGAGGGCGAGGAGACGGCGGCGTCGAGGGCCAGGCGTAGATCTCCGCCGGGCGGGAACAGCGATCCGCCCGCGGACATGCAGTCGTGCAGCGGTTTTCCGGCGCGGAAGCCCTCCACGCCGGTCACGTCGACCCAGCCCAGTGGATGCCGGCGTTCATCCACCGCGAGCACCCATTCGCCGAGTTCCAGTCGCAGCGCTCGGATTTCGTCGACGGTGGCGGTGCGGATGTCGTGCAGTCGCACACCCTCGGCGCTGCGGAACGACAGCGCCCGGTAGCCACGATCGCGCCCGACGAATTCGGCCACGAAATCGCTGGCGGGCTGGGCGAGAACGTATTGCGGGCGGTCGTACTGCTGCAGCCGCCCGCCCGGTCCGAAGACGGCGATGCGGTCGCCGAGGGTGACGGCCTCGTCGATATCGTGGGTGACGAAGACGATGGTCTTGCGCAATTCCGCTTGCAGCCGCAGCATTTCGGTCTGCAATTCGGCGCGCACCACCGGGTCGACGGCGCTGAACGGCTCGTCCATGAGCAGGATGGGCGGGTCGGCGGCCAACGCCCGCGCCACGCCGACGCGCTGCTGCTGGCCGCCGGACAGCTGCGCCGGATAGCGTTGCGCCAGACCGCGATCCAGGCCGACCCGGTCGAGCACCTCCAGCGCGGCCCGCCGCGCCTCGCCGCGCCGCTTGCCCTGCAGCATGGGCACGGTCGCGACATTGTCGACGACCGTGCGGTGCGGCAGCAGCCCGGCGCTCTGGATGACGTAGCCGATACCGAGTCGCAGCTGCACCGGATCGGTCGCCGAGATGTCCCGTCCGGCAACGGTGATCGTCCCCGAGCTGGGGGTGATCATGCGGTTGATCATCCGCATGGACGTGGTCTTACCGCAGCCGGAGGGACCGACGAATACCGTGAACGATCCGGACTCGATGCGCAGATCGAGATGCTGCACCGCGGTGGTGCCGTCCGGATAGGTCTTGGTGACGCCGCTGAACTCGATATCGGACACGCGGACCCTCCTATCCGACCGGCTTGTCGAGTCCCTGCGCCGCCACCCAGGTCTTCGCGGCGGCCGCGGGCTCGGTCTTGGCCGATCCCGACACCGCGGTATTGAGCGAGATCAGTTCTGCGGTGCTGAGTTTCGCCGAGACGGCATTGAGCACCGCCACCAGCTTGTCGCTCTTCTTGGCGGTATTGAACAGCGGCACCACGTTCTGCGCCGGGAAGTTGTTCTTCGGATCCTCCAGCACGACGAGGTTGTTCTCGGCGATGGCCTGGGAGGTGGTGAAGATATTGGCGGCGGTGACCTGTCCGTCGACCAGGGCGCGCACGGTGGCCGGGCCGCCGCCGTCGGCGATCGGCACGAAGTTGCTCGCCGAGATGTCGAGGTTGTAGTTCTTCTTCAGGCCGGGCAAGCCGACCGGGCGCTCCTGGAATTCGGCGGGCGCGGCGAACTTCACCTCGGCCGAATGCGCGGCCAGATCGCCGATGGTCTTCAGATTCCAGCGATCGGCGGTGGCGCGGGTGACCACCACCGCGTCGGAGTCCTCGCCCGGGGCCGGGGTGCCGATGCCGAGCTGCTCGCCGACCGCGGTCGCGAGCGCCTTGTCGACATCCGCGGCGGAGGTGGCGGTGGCGTTCTTGTCCAGGTACTGCAGCAGATTGCCGGTGTAGTCCGGGATCAGGCTGATGGCGCACTCGCGCAGTGCGGGCACGTATGCCTCGCGGCTGCCGATATTGAGCTTGGTGTCGACCTGGAAGCCATTGGCGCGCAGCGCTTCCGCATAGATATTGGCCACCGTCTCCGATTCCGGGAAGTTGGCCGAGCCGACGGTGATCTGATTGGCGTCGGTGGAGCAGCTGCCCCCGCCGGAGAGCGGATCGGAGTCGCCGCCACAGGCCGAGGACGCCATGGCCGCGGCCAGCGCCACCGCGGCGGCGAGAATACGGAGCACGGTCCGGGTGGTGCGCCTGCCATCGGCGCGCGTGGTGAGCGTGTGCACTGTCGTCCTTCCGAGCGGGATGCGTGCGGCCCGCCGGTACCTCCGTGGCGAACCTGAGTGTTCATACTGCCCGTTGTGCGCCGCGCCCGGGGCCTACTGTGGGTCGGTTTCGCGTTTCGGCGGTGTGAGACGGCAGACTATGGCGGGTGTTCGGCAGAACAGACTCTTTCGCGCAGCCTGATCGCAATGCCCGGCGGGCGCGCCGGGCGCTGGCGCGTTTCGCGCTGGCCGGCGCGGTGGCGGCGCTGGCCGTCGCCTGCGGCGATGACGATCCCGGCCCGGTGCTCACCATCGGCGCCGGCGATTCCGCGCAATCGCGGGTTCTCGCCGAAATCTACGCGGGCGCACTGTCGCGCACCGGCGCGCACACCGCCACCAGATCCGGGATAGAACAGCGCGGTTATCTCTCCGCCCTGGACTCCGACACCGTGAGCGTCCTGCCCGAGGTGAGCGGCGACCTGCTCACCGCCCTCGACTCGACGGCCACGGCCCGCAAACCCGACGACGTGATCACCGCCCTGAACCGCGCGCTCCCCGAAGGGCTGATCGTCTCCGATCCCGCCGACGGCACGGACCTGCGCCCCGCGGTCGTGGTCCCGGAATCCGCCGCAGCGCAATTCCCGTC
Organism: Nocardia sp. NPDC127526; assembly: GCF_042672265.1. NCBI lineage: Bacteria > Bacillati > Actinomycetota > Actinomycetes > Mycobacteriales > Nocardiaceae > Nocardia > Nocardia sp. NPDC127526. The sequence goes on from NZ_JBHXVO010000009.1 coordinate 211,755, forward strand.
CTCACTGCAGGACCTCGCACCCCGCTGCGCCGAACTCACCGTCGGCATCGCCACCGGCCCGGCGCTCGAACCGCTGCACGCCCCCCTCGATCCCGAGCGTGACGTGCTCGCCCCGCTGCGCACCGTCTACAACTGCGCTCTCCCGGCCCCGCGCACGTATTCCACCGCTGCGGACCTGCGAAACGCCCTGTCCACCGGTGAAGTTCAGCTGGCGGTCCTGTCCGGTCCGCCGGCCTACCTCCCCGAGGGCGGCCTCGCCGTGACCCCTCTCGCGGATCCGGACTACGCCTTCCGCGCCGCCAATGTGCTCCCCCTGCTGCGCAAGGCCGCCCTGACCGACCAGCAACTCCGCAAGCTCAACTACGTGGCGGGCGAACTCACCACCACCGAACTGGCGGACATGATCCGCCAGGTCCGCGACAACAATGTCGATCCGGCCGGCCTGGCCCGCAACTGGCTCGACGCCCACGCTCTGTAACTGCGCCCCAACAAAATTCACGCGTACCCTTGGCACCATCGGCGACACGGGGGCGGATCGTGAGCCTGGAGGACTGGCCGTGGCCGGAGGGCACCTTCCTGGCTCGGCTGTGCCCGGAATCCCGGCGGGACCTGCTCAAACTCGGCGCCCAGCAGTACTACGCCCCGGGCCGGACGCTGGTGCGCCACGGCGCCGACGCGACGAGCGTCTACCTGCTGCGTTCGCGCGACCAGACGGCCTCGGCCTGTGTGAAGATCTCCAATGCCGATGAGCAGCTGCTCGCCATCCGGGTCAGCGGCGATGTGATCGGTGAACTGGGCGCCCTGGATCCGGGATCGGCGCGGTCCGCCACCGCCACCGTCTGCACCGCCGCCATCGCCCACTGCATTCCGGGTGAGGTATTCCTGGCATTCCTGGACGCGCACGCCGATGGTTGGCAGGTGCTGTGCCGCACCATCGCCGACCGCCTCGCCTGGTCCGATCAGCGCCGCCTGGACTTCGGGGAATGCCCGGTCCATGTGCGGCTGGCGCGGCTGCTGGTGGAGTTCGCCGAATCCCACGGCCGGGCAATCACGCTCGTGCGCGCGCCCGGTGATCCGGAAATCGCGGCGCGGGAAGTCACCGTGCGACTTTCTTACAAGGAACTCGGAAATCTCATCGGCTCCCGGGTGGATGCCATCGGCCGCGCCATGACGACCATGCGGAAGGCGGAGCTGGCCTGCCTGCACAACGGGCACCTGGTGGTGCTCGACCTCGACGGATTGCGCGAGTTCGGCGGCCTGGTCTGAGGGCCGGAGTCCGGCCTTGCGCGCGAAATTTCACCCCTGCCGGACCGGATTTTTCAGGCGCTCTTGTGCTTTCACCGTGTCACTCTCGAGGTTCACCCATATCTCGGCGGCGGGAGGGCGTGGCGCAACGAATTTCAATCGGCAATGTCTCGGATTGATACCGGACCGGACCGGGCAGGCCGAAAGTTCGCTTACCGTGGAAGGTCCGGGGACAACTTCCGAATCGTGTGAAAGTCCGCCTGGTTTTTGGATTTTCAGGGACTTCTCAGTTTATTGCTGGAAGTTCCCGAGGTTGTTGCCCAGTTATTACTTCAGGAGGGGTTCATGTCGGAAAACGAATCGATGGCCGGGGGCGCGGAGGCCGATCGGTTGTACCGGAGTCTGGCCGATACGCACAGCCCGCTGGCGGCGGCGCTGATCGCGGCGGCCGTCACGGGGGAGTGGCCGCTGGACAGTTCGGCGCCGGTCAGTCGCGCAGGGCTGCGGATAGTGTCTGGTTCAGGGCCAGGGCGGGGAGGGAGTCGACGAGCATATCGATCAGTTCCGCGCGGGTGATGGGTTCGGAGCGCAGCCAGGTGAGGGTGGTCTCTTCGACGAAGGCGATCCAGCCGCGCACCGCCAGGGCGAGGCGGGGGCGGTCGGCGTCGGCGGCGGGGATGGGGGATTCGGTGAGGATGCGGTCGACCTGGGCCTGGCGATGGGCGTCGACCATGGCGACCAGGTCGGGGCTGGCGGAGGCCGGGCCGCGCAGCAGGGCCAGATACGAGGTGCGGTTCTCCGAGACGTAGTCCACGTAGCGCTGGATGGCGTCGCGGAGCATGTCGGGGAGGGCGAGATCGCGATTGGGGGTGGTGCGTTCCAGCAGCTGGGCATTGGCGTGCTGGACGATCGCGAGGTGGAAGTCCTGTTTGGTGGGGAAGTAGTGGAAGAGCAGGCCGCGGGAGATGCCTGCCTGTTCGGCGATCTCGCCGACCGAGATATCCTCGAGCGCGCGTTCGCGCAGCATGCGGGCACCGAGGGCGATCAGCTGGCTGCGCCGCTCGTCGGGGCTGAGGCGCACGCGTTTGGCTCCGGTCTCCGGTCTGGTCACGGTGCGTTCCTTGGTCACGGGTTCAGCTTACTGAACATGAGTCAATACTGTTGACTCGGGCTCAATAAGACCTTACGCTCGGGTACATGAGTCGCAAGGTTACAGACAAAGCTGTCGGCAACCGGCCTGTCCGGCATTCCCGCATCATCATCGTCGGCAGCGGGTTCTCGGGCCTGGGCATGGCGATCCGGCTGAGCCAGCAGGGTCGTGACGACTACCTGGTGCTCGAGCGCGGCCATGATGTCGGCGGCACCTGGCGCGACAACACCTACCCGGGTGCGGCCTGCGATGTGCCCTCGCAGCTGTACTCGTACTCCTTCGCACTCAATCCGGACTGGTCGCGCTCGTTCTCCAAGCAGCCGGAGATCCAGCGCTACATCCAGGGCGTCGCCGACAAATACGGCGTGCGCGACCGCCACGTCTTCGGCTGCGATATGACCGGCGCACAGTGGAACTCCGAGACCTCGCGCTGGGACATCCAGACCTCGCAGGGTCCGTTCACCGCCGACATCCTGATCTCCGCCGTGGGCGCGCTGTGCGAGCCGAACCTGCCGGATATCAAGGGCATCAACAGCTTCGAGGGCGAGATCTTCCACTCCGCGCGCTGGGATCACGACGCCGACCTGACCGGCAAGCGGGTCGCGGTGATCGGCACCGGCGCCTCGGCCATTCAGATCGTGCCGAATATCGCGAAGCAGGTCGCGCACCTGGACGTCTACCAGCGCACCGCGCCCTGGCTGCTGCCGCGCGCGGACCGGCCCTACACGCTGCCGGAAAAGCTGGCGTTCAAGCACATTCCGGGATTCCAGGCGCTCTCGCGCGCCGCCATCTACGCCGTGCGCGAGACCCAGGTGGTGGGCCTGGCCAAGTTCCCGCCCGCCATGCTGACCCTCGAGGCCGTCGCGCGCGCAAAGCTTTTCGCCGAGATCCGGGATCCGGAACTGCGCGCCAAGGCGACCCCGGACTTCCGCATCGGCTGCAAGCGCATGCTGATCTCCAACGACTACTACCCGGCGCTCTCGCGCGACAATGTCGACCTGGTCACCGACGGCATCAAGGAGATCAACGCCAACTCCATCGTCACCACCGACGGCACCGAGCGCGTGGTGGACGCCATCGTGGTGGCCACCGGCTTCCACGTCACCGACTCACCGGTGTTCGAGACCATTGCCGGGCGCGACGGCCGCACGCTCGCAGAGGTTTTCGACGAGGGCGGGCAGCAGGGCTACAAGGGCTCGGCGATCCACAATTACCCGAATATGTTCTTCCTGCTGGGCCCGAATGTCGGCCTGGGACACACCTCGATGGTGTACATGATCGAATCGCAGATCAACTACATTGCCGACGCGGTGGCGCAGATCGACGGCCTCGGGCTGCGGACCGTCGAGGTGCGCAAGGATGTGCAGGACGAGTTCAATGCCGGACTGCAGCAGAAGCTGGTCGGTTCGGTGTGGAGCACGGGCGGCTGCGCCTCCTGGTATCTCGACAAGCACGGCAACAACACCACACTGTGGCCGGATTTCACCTTCCGTTTCCGCAGTCTGCTCGAGAAATTCGATGTGTCCGCCTACGCGGTCAGCAAATAGGCCGAGCGGTCAGCAAACAACCCCCACCGGACGAAAGTAGTGAATCCGTGAGCAACGATGCTTACTTCAAGGACAAGGTCTGCGTGATCACCGGCGCCGGCTCCGGCATCGGCCGCGCCCTGGCGGAGAACCTGGCCCGTCGCGGCGCCAAGCTCGCGCTGTCGGACATCGACACCGAGGGCCTCGCCGAAACCGTCCGCCGCTGCGAGAAGTACGGCGTGCAGATCAAGTCCGATCGGCTCAATGTGGCCGAGCGCGAGGCCGTGCTGGTCTACGCCGACGAGGTGAAGAAGCACTTCGGCACGGTCCACCAGATCTACAACAATGCCGGCATCGCCCACCACGGCGACGTGATCTCCACGTCCTTCAAGGACATCGACCGGATCATGGACGTCGACTTCTACGGAGTCGTCAACGGCACCAAGGCCTTCCTGCCGCACCTGGTCGAATCCGGCGCGGGCCACGTGGTGAACATCTCCAGCCTGTTCGGCCTCATTGCCGTCCCCGGCCAGAGCGCCTACAACGCGGCCAAATTCGCGGTGCGCGGCTTCACCGAGGCGCTGCGCCAGGAAATGCTCATGTCCGGCCACAAGGTCAAGGTGACCTGCGTGCATCCCGGCGGCATCAAGACCGCGGTGGCCCGCAATGCCACCGTCGCCGAGGGGCTCGATCAGAAGAACCTGGCCGCGCTGTTCGACGCGAAGCTGGCCATGCACACCCCGGAGATGGCCGCGCAGACCATTACCGAGGGCGTCGCCCGCGGCCACGGTCGTGTGCTGATCGGCTGGGAGGCAAAGCTTCTCGACCTGTTCGTGCGCGGCACCGGCTCGTACTATCAGCGCATTGCCGCCATCGTGCAAAAGCGCGTCCTGCCGTAAGGAATCCGGTCATGCCCGACTTGTCGCTCCCGCTCCCCGTGGCCCGCGCGGTCTTCCATCCGATCTTCCGCGTCATCCTCAACGCCCGCCTGCCCTTCGCGGTGCAGCGGGCGCTCATGAACGCGGGCGCCCCGCTGCAGGGTGCGCCGCGCGGCACCCACGTGGAGCGGGTCCGGCTCGGCGGCCGCCCGGCCGAACGGGTGACGGTGGGCCCGAGCTCCGATATCGCCACCGTGCTGTACCTGCACGGCGGCGGTTACACCGTCGGATCCCCGGCCAGCCATCGCCCGCTGACGGCCTTCCTGGCGCGCGAAACCGGTTGCCCGGTGCAGGTTCTGGACTATCGCCTGGCGCCCGAGCATCCGTTCCCGGCCGCCCTGGACGATGCCGAGGCGGCGTTCCTGGAGCTGATCGCCTTCGGCTACCGTCCCGAACGCATTGCCATCGCCGGTGATTCGGCCGGCGGCGGGCTGTCGCTGGCGCTGGCCCTGCGGCTGCGGGATAAGCACGGTTTCGTCCCGGCCGCGCTGGGGCTCATCGCCCCGTGGGCCGATCCGAACGAAATCCCGGACCGGGCACGGGATCTGGTGATCAACAAGCCGTGGTCGCGCGCCTGCGCCGCCGCCTACCTGGGTGGCGGCGACGGCCGCGACACCGGCTACGCGCCGCTGCTCGGCGATCTGCACGGCCTGCCGCCGACCTATGTGCACGCCGATGTGGACGAGCTGCTGTACGACCAGTGCACCCGGCTGGTGGCGAAATTGCGCGAGTCGGGTGTGGACACCCGGTTCACCGAAACCGAGGGGCTCTGGCACGTCGCCCAGCTCCAGGCCGGTCTGGTGGCCCCCGCCGCCGCCATCACCACCGAGCTCGGCGGCTTCCTGCGCCGCGCGCTGCGGCCCGCGCCGACCCGCTCGGCCGGATAGCCGGAAATACCCCGGCCGGTGCCCGCGACCTGCGTGGGAACCGGTCAGTAGACGGCTCATTCTCCGTAGGATGGGTGCCGTATTCGCCGCGACGGCCCGGTACCGCGCGCCGGGACAAGACTGTGCGGTCGGTCCGACGCGGCCGTTGAACGTGGCGTACATTACTTGCCAGTAACGCACTGTGGAAGGGCAACGATGCGAGAGTTCGAAGTCCCGGCTTCTTACACCATCCCGGAAAGCGCCAATATGTCGGACGGAGCATTCCGGCATGCGGAGAAGACGCCGAACCTGGTGGTTTTCAATACTCCGGACGGCAACGGCGGCTGGAACGATGTCACCGCGGCGGAGTTCGCGAAGACCGTGACCAGCGTGGCCAAGGGGCTCGTCGCCTCCGGTGTCGAACTCGGTGATCGCGTCGCCATCATGGCCGCCACCAGCTACGACTGGGTCGTCCTCGACTTCGCCATCTGGGCCGCCGGCGGTTGCACCGTCGCCATCTTCGACAGCTCCTCGGCCGAGCAGTGCCGGTGGATCCTGTCCGACTCCGCCACCAAGCTCACCGTGGTCGAGAACGACAAGCATCGCGCCACCATCGCCGAAATCGAAGGCGGGCTGAGCGAGATGAAGGAGGTGCTGCAACTCGACAAGAGCGCCATCGCCGATCTCGTCGCGCGCGGCGCCGATCTCGACGATGCCGTGGTGCACGAGCGCCGCGCCCAGGTGCAGGCGGCTTCCCCGGCCACCCTGATCTACACCTCCGGCACCACCGGGCGGCCGAAGGGCGTCATGCTCTCGCACGCCAACCTGTACGCCGAATCCGCCGCCGACCGCGCGGCCATGAGCGAATTCCTGCGGCCGGGCCGCAAGTCGCTGCTGTTCCTGCCGCTGGCCCACGTGTTCGCGCGGGCCGTCGCGCTGGCCGCCTTCGACGCCGGCGTCACCGTCGCGCACACCTCCGACTGGACCACGCTGGTGGAGCAGTTCGGCCAGTACAAGCCGGATTTCATCCTCTCGGTGCCGCGCGTGTTCGAGAAGGTCTTCAATGGCGCCAAGCAGAAGGCGCACGACGGCGGCAAGGGCAAGATCTTCGACTATGCCGCCGAGGTCGCCATTCAGTACAGCCGGGCGCTGCAGGACGGCAAGCCCGGTCTGGTGCTGAAGTTGCAGCACAGCCTGTTCGACAAGCTGGTGTACAGCAAGCTGCGCGAGGCCATGGGCGGCCGCTGCCTGTCCGCGGTCTCCGGCGGCGGTCCGCTGGGCGCGCGCCTGGGCCACTACTTCCGCGGCGCCGGCGTCACCATCTACGAGGGCTACGGCCTGACCGAGTCCACCGCGGCCGTCAGCGTGAACACCCCCCAGCACATCAAGGTCGGCTCGGTGGGCCGCCCGCTGCCGGGGCACGCCGCCAAGGTCGCCGAGGACGGCGAGCTGCTCATCAAGGGCCCGGTCGTGTTCGGCGGTTACTGGAACAACCCGGAGGCCTCCGCCGACGCCTTCGCGGACGGCTGGTTCAAGACCGGCGACCTGGGCGCCATCGACGAGAACGGCTTCATCTCCATCGTCGGCCGCAAGAAGGAAATCATCGTCACCGCCGGCGGCAAGAACGTCTCCCCGGCCATGCTCGAGGACTCCCTGCGCCAGCACCCGCTGATCAGCCAGGTCATGGTGGTCGGCGACGGCCAGCCCTTCATCGGCGCGCTCATCACCCTGGATCAGGAGGCGCTGCCGGGCTGGAAGGAGCGCAACGGCATCTCCGCCGACACCACCATGGCGCACCTGATCGAGAATCCGGCGCTGGTGGCCGAGATCAACGAGGCGGTGGCCAATACCAACAAGCTGGTCTCGCACGCCGAGGCCATCAAGAAGATCCGCATCCTCCCGGTCGACTGGACCCAGGAGGGCGGCGAGCTCACCCCGAAGATGTCGCTCAAGCGCAATGTCGTGATGAAGCAGTACGCCGCGGATGTGGACGCGATCTACGGCTGATTCACCGATGAATCCCGGCAGCGGCCGTCGTCCCCATTACGGGGGCGGCGGCCGCCGCCGTTTCCCGGAAATCCCGTCGAGCGAGGAGGCACCGTGAACCTGAACCCCTACCTGTTCTTCAACGGCAACGCCGAGGAGGCATTCACCTTCTACCAGAACGTTTTCGGTGGTGAACCGCAGCTCACCCGCTTCGGCGAGATGGGCGACGGCGCACGCCTTCCGGAGGAAGCCAAGAACCTGGTCGCCCACGTAGCCCTCCCGCTGCGCGGCACCTCCCACCTGCTGATGGGCTCCGATTGCCCGCCCGGCCAGACGGTCGACACCGCCAACCCGGCCTACGCCGTCTCGGTCGATATGGACGACCGCGAGGAAGCCGAACGCGTCTTCACCGAACTGTCGGCGGGCGGCGAAGTCTCCCTCCCCTTCGGCAAAACCGAATGGGCCGAGGGCTTCGGCATGCTCACCGACAAGTTCTCGGTGCCGTGGATGGTCGGTTACACCCCGGCCTCCTAGCCCGTCTCAACCGAGGAACCCGGCGAGCACGGGAATGGCGGCCGCCGGGCAGTCCTCGTGCACCGTGTGACCGCAGCCCGGCAACACCCGTGCGGTCGCATCGGGAATGCGGGCGGCCAGCCGCTCCGCCTGCGAGGACGGCAGCCAGCTGTCCTGTCCGCCCCACAAGACCAGGGTGGGCGCGCCGACCCGCGCCAATCCGGCATCGGTGAGCCCGAAATCCAGATTGCGCCACAGCGCCAGGAATCCGTCCCGGTTCTCCGGGCGGGAGAACGGCGCATAGCCCTCGTCGATCATCTCGTCGGTGACGAGTTCCTGGTGGACGAAGGTGCCGCGGATACTCTCGGCGTAGAAGGAGCGGTCGGTCAGCTTCGTGGCCAGCTCACCGAGTACCGGTGTCGTGAAAAGCGGTGTGACCGGAGCCTTTTCCGCGTCCAGACCCGGCGAGTCGAGCAATGCCAGCCGCTCGACCCGGTCCGGGTGCCGCTCGGCGAAGTACAGACTCCACGCACCGCCCCAGGAGTGGCCGACCAGCGCGACGCGCGGGAGTTCGACGGCATCGAGGAAGGCGCCGATCGCCTCCGACATCGCCGGCAGATCGTAGGCGAAATCGCGGCGGTGCAGCTCGGTGTATCCCTGGCTGGGCAGATCGACCGCGTAGACGGTGTGCCGTTGCGCCAGCTCGGGAATCACGTCACGCCAGGAGTAGCCCCACAACGCGCCGCCCGCGACCAGGACCACGGGGGACCCGCTGCCGGTGACGGTGTAGTGGAATCGGGCGAGATCGGTATCGGCATAACGGGATTCGACCCGCGACAGGTACTGCGAGCGATAGTCCGACTCCGGTGGTTCCCACGCGTAGGCGAGCGGGATCGCGACTGCCGACAGCACGGACAGCGTGGCGGTCAGCGCGATCGCGAGCCGCCGGAACCAGGTTGTGTATTGCATCGTGCACTCCGCTCCGGGGTAATGGCCTTACACCTGGAGGACGAGGCGGCCCGCCCGAACGTGACGGTGGGTGAGCGGCGTCACCGCGCGGGCAGGCGGTCCAGGAAATCGGCGATGAGACCGGCGATTTCGCGCAGGTGGGTTTCCAGTGCGAAATGGCCGGTGTCGAAGAGATGGAGGTCGGCGTCGGGGACGTCGGCCAGGTAGGCGTGTGCGCCGGGGGCGGGGAAGAAGGGGTCGTCGGCGCCCCAGGTGATGAGGGTGGGCGGGCGGTGTTCGCGGAGCCAGGACTGCCATTCGGGGTAGCGGGCGACGTTCGAGTGGTAGTCGAAGGCGAGGGCTACCTGGGCTTCCTTGCGGCCGGGGAGATCGAGGTAGTGCTGGTCCAGGGTCCAGCTGTCGGGGGAGAGCAGGGACGGGTCGGCGACGCCGTGTTCGTATTGGCCGCGGGTGCCCTCGAGGGTGAGCAGGCCGCGGATGCTGTCCTCCGCGCCGTCCTGATCGGGGCGCAAGGCGATGAAATCCTTTGCGCCGTCGGAGAGTCCGGATTCGTAGGCATTGCCGTTCTGGACGATGAGGCCGGTGATCCACTCCGGGTGGCGGGTGGCCAGGCGGAAGCCGACGGGGGCGCCGAAGTCGAAGACGTAGAGGGCGAATCGGGTCAGGCCGAGCTGGTGGACGAAGCCCTCGGTGATGTCGGCCAGGCGGTCGAAGGAGTAGGCGAAATCGGCTGGGGCGACGGTGTTTCCGAAGCCGGGGTAGTCGGGGGCGATGAGGCGGTAGTGGTCGCCCAGGGTGTCGATGAGACGGCGGAACTGGTGTGAGCCGGAGGGGAAACCGTGCAGTAGCAACAGGATCGGTGCGTCGGGGCGGGTGGGAACGGATTCGCGGTAGAAGACCTCGACGCCTTCGACGTCGACGCTTCGGTGCCGGACGAGGGGGAGCTCGCTCATGACTCACATGCTTTCTTGCGGAGATGTTGCATTAGTTTCTAGCTCGGCCGCTTCTAATGTGTCAAGCCGGTGAGTTAGCATTAGTGGCGTGAGCGCTCTCGAACCGCTGATCGGTGAACCGCTGGCCCTGGATCTGGTCAACACACGGCCGGTCGGTGCCGACCTGCTCGCAACTCCCGAACAGCTGGCCGCCTGGGTGAGGCGGCAATCCGACCGCCTGACCGAGCCGATGCCGGACGTACTCGATCATGTTGATCTCGCCGCCGTCCACGCGGTCCGCGACCACACCGCCGCCGCCCTCGCCGCCCTCCTGCAGGACCGCCGCCCACCTGACGCCGCTGTCGACGGGCTGGCGGCGGCCCAGTCGGCCGCCCCCGCCATCCGGGTACTGAATTGGGACGAAACAACATTCGTCGCCACGTCGACGAGGGTTGGTCCCGCTGGTGTGCGACTATCCGCGGCCCTCGCCGAAGCCGCCGTCGACCTCCTGATCGACCCGGCCCTCACCAAGCTGAAGCGCTGCGCCGCCGACGACTGCGTCATGCTCTTCCTTCCCGCCCACCCTCGCCGCCAGTGGTGCTCGCCCGACCGCTGCGGCAACCGCGCACGCGTGGCCCGCTATTACCAGCGCCACAAATCCGGCACCGCCTAGCGGCACGCGACGCACGCGCACCGAACCAGCGCGGGTCCGCGCGTGCAGGCGCCATGGCTCAGGGGCTGGTGGGTGTGGGTTCGCCGCCGCTGGGTCGGGTGGGCGTGGTTCGTCACCGTTCTGTCACACCTTTGCTCGGGTGTATCCGGCGAATCCGGCAGTAGGGTCGCGTTCATGACCGGTCGCGGGCTGCGGATAGCGAGTGGAATAGTGGCCGCCGGGGTGATCCTCGGCGTCGCCGAACTAGTGTCCGTGCTGATCAGCCCGGACAGTACGCCCTTGCAGGCGGTGGGCGACTGGGTCGTGGACAACACCCCGGATGGGGTGCGGGAGTGGGCGATCGACCTCTTCGGCACCAATGACAAACTGGTGCTGTTCGTTTCGATGGGCGCGGTGGCCGTGGGCGTCGCGGCGCTGGCGGGGCTGCTGGAACGGGTGCGGCGGCCGATCGGGTCGGCGCTGTTCGTCGCCTTCGGGATCCTGTCGGTGCTCGCCGCCCTCACTCGTCCGCCCGCCGCGTGGACGTGGGCCATACCGTCGGTGCTCGGCGTCTGGGCGGGAATCGCGGTGCTGCGCATGTTCACTCGGCGCATCGCCGCCTATGAGGACGTTGCCGCCGAATCCCGGGACGGCGCCGCGGGTGCGGCGAAAGTCGCCGCGGATGACGCGAAAGTCGCAGGGGGCGACGCGAGAATCGCTGGTGGCGATGCGGAAGTCGCTGGGGTGCAGTCGACTACGTCGTCGGATGTGGAGCTGGAGCGGCGGCAGGTCATGCGCGCCATTGCCATTGCCGCGGCCGCGGGCGTCGGCGCCGGACTCGCCGGGCGGTTGTTCGGATTGCGGTCCCGGGATGTGTCGGGTGAGCGGGCCGGGGTGCAGCTGCCGTCGCCGTCCGGGCCGATGACGGGCGTGGATCCCGCGGCGGATCTGCGGATTCCGGGGCTGGCCTCCTATGTCACGCCGAATTCGGATTTCTACCGGATCGATACCGCGCTGACGGTCCCGCAGGTCAGCAAGGAGAACTGGTCGCTGCGGATTCACGGCATGGTGGATCGCGAAATCACGCTCACCTATGCCGATCTCGCCGCGCGCACTCCCATCGAACGGCTGGTCACCCTGGCCTGCGTCTCCAATCCGATCGGCGGGGATCTGGTCGGCAATGCGAAATGGCTGGGCTACCGGCTCGATGAACTGCTCGCCGAGGCCGGACCGCATCCCGACGCCGATATGGTGCTCTCCCGCAGCATCGACGGCTGGACGGCGGGCAGCCCGCTCGCGGTCATGACCGACGGCCGCGACGCCATGCTCGCGGTCGGCATGAACGGCGAACCGCTCCCGGTCGCGCACGGCTATCCGGCCCGGCTGGTGGTGCCCGGCCTCTACGGCTACGTCTCCGCCACCAAATGGGTGACCGAACTGGAGATCACCAGATTCGATCGCGCCGAAGCGTATTGGACCAAACGCGGCTGGTCGGAACGCGGCCCGATCAAGACCGCGTCCCGCATCGACACGCCCGGCGCGCGCAGCCGCCTCGAGCCCGGCCGCATCACCATTGCCGGGGTCGCCTGGGCCCAGCATCGCGGCATCAGCGCGGTGGAGGTGCGCATCGACGACGGCGAATGGCAGCCCGCCCGCCTCGCCGCCGAACCGACCATCGACTCCTGGCGGCAGTGGGTCTACGACTGGGACGCCACCTCCGGCCAGCACACCATCTGGGCCCGCGCCACCGACGGCACCGGGGCGGTGCAGACCGACCAACGCCGGGATGTGGTGCCGGACGGGGCAACCGGCTACCCGTCGATCACCGTGCGAATCGGCTGAATCGTGCCCGGCACCCGGTATGTTTATGTCAAGGTGACACCTGATTTCGTGAGGCCCGGGTAACTCGCCGGGTACATCCAGAATGGTTTTGGCAATCAACCGCCGGCACGCGTGCCCAACGATCTACGGCACCCATGCCGTGCGCCAAAGTCGCGGAGAGGCGGAACAGCGCGCGTGTCTGGAGTACTCGAATGGGCGCGGGCAGAAAACCTGCAGCCCGAACCGATCACGCTCGATGTCTGGAAGAAGTTGCCCCGCGACTTCTGTCGGCTGGTCGAAGTGGTGAACGGCGATGTGGTGCGAGCCGAAGCGCCCGCACAGCCACATCGCAATGCGGCCACGCGCATTGCGTCCATGCTGGAGGCCGCCGCAGAAAAACATATGAGCCGCTACAACGATGGCTGGCTGTACGTCGGTCTCGATCAAGACGTGCTGCTGTGGGAGCTACCGCGAATCACGGTGCGGCGCCCGGATATCGCGCTGTTCTCCTGCTCGCCCAATGACTCCGGGCTGCTGTCCGCCGCCCGGGTCAAGATCGCGATCGAAGTGGTGTCGCCGGTGACCGAACGCGTCGACACCGCCGACAAGCAGGCCGAGTACGCACTGGCCGGAATCCCCTGGTACTGGCTGGTGTACATGGATCGCGACCGGGTCAGCGCCATTCAGACCCATGTGCTGGTGCTCGGCCACTACCGCCCGCACCGGCGGCTCGTGCACATCGCGGGGGAGACCGTCGTGGACATGCCGATCGAGATCCGCATCGACTGGACGAGGTTGTTCGGGCTCGTCTACTGACCCGGATCAGTTCGCGATATCCGCCCTGGCGGGTGCGGGCGGCTGCTTGCGGTCGCCCTCGGGATGGCCGATGAACAGCGCGGCCGCCGCCACGCCGACCAGCAGGATCGCCGCCGGCAGATACATGGACTGACTCAGCGCGGTGCTGACCTTGTCGAGAATCTGCTCGGGCATTGCCGCCGCACCCGCGCCGCCCTCGCCGATGGGACCGCTCGCCAGCCCCTGCGCCGCGAACCTGGACGACATGAGCGCGGCCACCGCGGCCGAGCCGAGCACCGAGCCGACCTGGCGGGTGGTGTTGTAGATGCCCGCGCCCGCACCGGCCTGCTGCACCGGCAGATTGTGCGTCGCGGTGGTGGCCAGCGGCGCCCAGATGCAGGCATTGGCGATGCCGGCGACGCCGCCGATGGCGAGGAAGGCGGCGAGCGGCGAATCCGGTGTCATGAGCGCCGCGAAGCCGAACACGGTCGCCGCGAAGGCCGCGAAGCCGATGGTCGGAATCACGCGCGGCGGCATGCGATCCGAGAGCTTGCCGATGAGCGGTGCGAACACGCCGGTCAGTATGGCCATGGGCGCGAAGACCAGCGCTGACTTGGTCGGGGTCAGATCCCGGACCGCCTGCAGGTAGAAGTAGGCGGGCACGAAGATGGCCGTCACCGCCGCGCCCATGGCCGCGATGGCCAGATTGGACAGTGCGAAGTTGCGATCCTTGAACAAGCCCAGCGGCACCAGCGGTTCACCGGTGTTGCGGGACTGGTTGACCACGAACAGCGCCAGCACCACCAGGCCGCCGATGATCAGCGCCCAGATGACGCCGTCCCAGTCCCGGTTATTGCCTTCCTGAATGCCGAAGACCAGGAGAAACAGGCCAATGCCGCTGAGCGCCACGCCGACCAGATCGAACTTGTGCTCATTCGTGGGCAGCGCCGGCACCAGCCAGACCGCGAGCGCGAAGGCGATAATGCCGACCGGCACGTTCACATAGAAGATCCACTCCCAGCCGTGGCTGTCCACCAGGAAGCCGCCCAGGATCGGGCCGACCAGGGTGGCCAGGCCGGCCACGCCGCCCCACAGGCCCATGGCCGCGCCGCGCTTGTCCGGCGGGAAGGTACGGGTGATGACGGCCATGGTCTGCGGCGTCATGAGCGCCGCACCCAGGCCCTGCACGGCGCGCGCCGCGATGAGCATGTTGATGCTGTTGGATTCCGCGCACCACAGTGACGCGAGGGTGAACACGGCCAGGCCGATGAGGTAGATGTTCTTGGGCCCGAATCGATCTCCGAGCCGCCCGGTCACCAGCAGCGGCACCGCATAGGTGAGCAGGTAGGCGCTGGTCACCCAGATGACGCTGTTGATATCGGCGTGCAGATCCCGCATGATCGCCGGATTGGCCACCGCGACGATGGTCATGTCGAGCAGGATCATGAAGAACCCGACGACCAGCGCGTACAGCGCGAGCCATGGATTGCGTTGAGTGGACATGGAATTGGTTCCTATCTCGGTCGGGTGGCCGGGGCCGGGTCGTTGGGATCCCAGGGCGTCGCGCCGCTCTCCAGTTCGGCGATGAACCCGCGCAACCACTCGGCCTCGGTGCTGATCCGGGATTGCAGGTAATCGAGGACTATCCAGAATCGGCGCGGCACATCGCGTTTGGCGGCGTGGTCGCGCATGGCCTCGATTTCGGTACGCCGGCCTTCGAGCCAGGTGATCCGCTCGCTCAGCAGCGTGATGACCTCGTCGGCCGGTAGGTTGTGCGCCTCGGCGAGCCCGACGGGAAAGATGGGGTATTCCTTCACGGGCTGCCTGAGGATGCTCGTGATGCGCTCGCGCAGCGCCGCGCGCCCCGCCTCGGTAATGCGATAGGTGGTGCGCTCGGGCCGATTTCCGGCCCGGTCCGTGCCCTCCGCCACCACCAGGCCGCCCTCGGCCAGCCGGGCCACGCCGTGATAGAGCGATCCGGGCTTGACCTTCACCAGTTCGTCCTCATGCCGCGTCATGAGCAGCTGATACATCTCGTACGGATGCATCGGCCGCTCCTCGAGCAGCGCGAGCACCGCGATCGACAACGGCGTCAGCCCCGCCCCCGCCGGCTTCTCGCCCACCGCTGACCTCCAAGATCCTCCGTGCCAAATATTCCACGTGGAATATACGACTGTGGAATAGGCCCCGGCAACCCCCGCTCGCTGGACTGTGAGTCGCCTCACTCGATCGTGAAACCCCTTGTCGCAGCGCACTTCTCACCCCGCTGTCCCGAAAACCGACCGGTAGCATCACCTTTCGCAAGGGAAGTGACAGAAAGAGGTACCCGATATGTCGGACCAGGAACAGCAGGCTCAGGAAGTCACCGCCGCCGAAGGCGTGGCCGCCATGATGGCCGCCTGGAACATCCAGAGCCCGGCCGACTCCGCCAAGGAGCAGGGCGACGCGCAGGACGCCCAGCCCTGACCGGCGTTCCGCCGCAACGAGAACAGCCCGCCGAGTCGAATGACTCGGCGGGCTGTGTCGTTCGCGCTGTTACGCGGGAAACCTAGACCGTGGGGGCGAAGGCTTCCTCGACGATCTCCTGCTGCTCGACGGCGTGCACCTTGGACGAACCCGAGGACGGGGCCGACATGGCGCGACGCGAGATGCGGCGCAGCTTGCCGAAGCGGGCCGGGAGGATCTCCGGGAGGTTGAGACCGAAGAAGGGCCAGGCGCCCTGGTTGGCCGGTTCTTCCTGGATCCAGACGAGGTCGGTGGCATTGGTGTAGCCCTCGAGCGCCTCGTTCAGGCGGAACTTCGGAATCGGGTACAGCTGCTCGACGCGGACGATGGCCACGTCGTCGCGGTTGTTCTTGTTCTTCTCGGCGACCAGCTCGTAGTAGAGCTTGCCGGAGGTGAGCAGCACGCGCTTGACCTTCGCGCGATCGCCGTCGCCCGACTCGTAGGTCGGCTCCTCCAGGACGGTGCGGAACTTGTTGTCCGTGAAGTCCTCGACATCGGAGACGGCGGCCTTGTTGCGCAGCATGGACTTCGGGGTGAAGACCACGAGCGGGCGGCGGATGCCGTCCAGGGCGTGGCGGCGCAGCAGGTGGAAGTAGTTCGACGGCGTGGACGGCACCGCCACGGTCATCGAGCCCTCGGCGCACAGCTGCAGGAACCGCTCGATACGACCGGAGGTGTGGTCCGGGCCCTGACCCTCGTGACCGTGCGGCAGCAGCAGCACGACCTCGGAGAGCTGACCCCACTTGGCCTCACCGGAGGAGATGAACTCGTCGATGATGGTCTGCGCGCCATTGACGAAGTCGCCGAACTGCGCCTCCCACAGCACGAGCGCATCCGGATTGCCCAGCGAGTAGCCGTATTCGAAGCCGACGGCCGCGTACTCCGACAGCGCCGAATCGTGCACCGCGAACCAGCCCGGGTTGGCGGAGCCGATGTTGTGCAGCGGGGTGTACTCGCCACCGGTCTTGCGGTCGATGATGACCGCGTGCCGCTGGGTGAAGGTGCCGCGGCGGGAGTCCTGACCGGTCAGGCGCACCGCGCGGCCCTCGTCGATCAGGGTGCCGAAGGCCAGCAACTCGGCCATGGCCCAGTCGATCTTGCCCTCGTAGGCCATCTCGCGACGGCGCTCCATGACCGGCTTGACGCGCGGATGCACCGTGAAGCCCTCGGGGGAGTTCACGAATGCGTCGCCGATGCGCTGCAGCACGGTCTTGTCCACGGCGGTGACCAGCGTGGACGGCATCTGCTGCTCGTCCTCCACCGACTCCGACGGCTCCGGCGGGTACTTCTCCAGCTCGCGCACCTCATTGAAGATCCGCTCCAGCTGCCCCTGGTAGTCGCGCAGGGCGTCTTCGGCTTCCTTCAGGGAGATGTCGCCACGACCGATCAGGCTCTCGGTGTAGGACTTGCGCACCGAGCGCTTGGTGTCGATGACGTCGTACATCTCCGGCTGCGTCATCGACGGGTCGTCGCCCTCGTTGTGCCCGCGGCGGCGGTAGCAGATGAGGTCGATGACGACGTCCTTCTGGAACTTCTGCCGGAAGTCGACGGCCAGCTTGGCCACCCACACGCAGGCTTCCGGATCGTCGCCGTTCACGTGGAAGATCGGCGCGCCGATGAACTTCGCGATATCCGTGGAGTATTCGGTGGAGCGCGAGTACTCCGGCGCGGTGGTGAAGCCGATCTGGTTGTTCACCACGATGTGCACGGTGCCGCCGGTGCGGTAGCCGCGCAGACCGGACAGGTTCAGGGTTTCGGCGACCACACCCTGGCCGGCGAAGGCCGCGTCACCGTGCAGCATGAGCGGCACGACCGAGAAGGTGCGCGCCTCTTCGCCCTTGGTGACCAGGTCTTCCTTGGTGAGCAGGTCCTGCTTGGCGCGGACCAGACCCTCCAGCACCGGGTCGACGGCCTCGAGGTGCGAGGGGTTGGCGGTCAGCGACACCTGAATGTCGTTGTCGCCGAACATCTGGATGTAGGTGCCCTGCGCGCCCAGGTGGTACTTCACGTCACCGGAGCCGTGCGTGGCGGCCGGGTTCATATTGCCCTCGAACTCGGTGAAGATCTTCGAGTAGGGCTTGCCCACGATATTGGCCAGCACGTTCAGGCGGCCGCGGTGCGGCATGCCGATGACGACTTCGTCGAGGGCGTGCTCGGCGCACTGGTCGATGACGCCGTCCATCATCGGGATGACGGCCTCGGCGCCTTCCAGCGAGAAGCGCTTCTGGCCCACGTACTTGGTCGCCAGGAAGGTCTCGAACGCCTCGGCCGCATTGAGCCGGGACATGATGTACTTCTGCTCGGCGACGGTCGGCTTCTCGTGCTTCTGCTCGACCCGGTCCTGAATCCACTGCAGCTGCTCGGGATCGAGGATGTGGGTGTACTCCACGCCCACGTGGCGACAGTAGGCATCGCGCAGGATGGACAGCACATCGCGCAGCTTCATGCGCTCCTGGCCGTGGAAGCCCGCGACATTGAACTCGCGGTCCAGGTCCCACAGGGTCAGGCCGTGCTGGGTGACATCGAGGTCGGGATGTGAGCGGAACTTGTCCTTCACCAGCCGCAGCGGGTCGGTGTCGGCCATGAGGTGACCGCGGTTGCGGTAGGCGGCGATGAGCTCCTGCACGCGGACGCTCTTGTCGATGCCGCGTTCCTTGATGTCCTTGCGCCAGCGCACCGGCTCGTAGGGGACACCCATGCCGTGGAAGATCTCGTCGTAGAGCTCGTCGGAGATCAGCAGCTTGTGGATGGTGCGCAGGAAGTCGCCGGACTCCGCGCCCTGGATGATGCGGTGGTCGTAGGTCGAGGTCAGCGTCATGAGCTTGCCGATGCCGATCTCGGCGAGCTGCTCATCGCTCATGCCCTGGAACTCGGCCGGGTACTCCATGGCGCCCGCGCCGATGATGGCGCCCTGACCCTGCATGAGGCGCGGCACCGAGTGGTTGGTGCCGATGGTGCCCGGGTTGGTCAGCGAGATGGTGACGCCGGCGAAGTCGTCGGCGGTCAGCTTGCCGTCGCGCGCGCGGCGCACGATGTCCTCGTACGCATTGTGGAACTGCGCGAAATTCATGGTCTCGCAGTTCTTGATGGCCGCGACCACCAGCGAACGGTTGCCGTCCTTGCCGGGCAGGTCGATGGCCAGGCCGAGGTTGGTGTGCGCGGGGGTGACCGCGTTCGGCTTGCCGTCGACCTCGGCGAAGTGCCGGTTCATGTTCGGGAACGACTTGATCGCCTGCACGATGGCGTAACCCAGCAGGTGGGTGAAGGAGATCTTGCCGCCGCGGGTGCGCGCGAGGTGGTTGTTGATGACCAGACGGTTGTCGATCATCAGCTTGGCCGGGATGGCGCGGACCGAGGTGGCGGTCGGGATGGCCAGCGACGCCGACATGTTCTTCACGACGGCGGCGGCCGGGCCGCGTAGCACCTTGGTCTCGTCCTCGGCGGTGGGCTTGGGGCCACCGGAGGTCGGCGCGGCATTGGAGGTCGGGGCCGGAGTCGTCTGCGGAGCGCGCACCTGCGCGGGCGCCGGAGCCGGGGCGGGTGCGGGCGCGGCGGCTGCGG